>VFJU01000388.1 GCA_009885905.1 Verrucomicrobiota bacterium | reverse complement strand
CTCGACGGTGTCGATAAAACTTTCGTTAGATCCCTCAGGCACCCCGCGCTCTATCAGGACGCGCGAACCATTACCGATGAATCCCCTCACCTTCTCCAGCGAGTGCCCTGGCAAGCCGACCGAATGCAGCGCACGATTCAAAGAGTCCGCGATTCCTTGCAGCGAGTCGACGAGCGTACCATCGAGATCAAATATCAATCCATGTTTCACGCCGCGAACCTGACGAGAAGTGCAGCACTGGGAAAGCGCTTAAAATCCGATGAGACTGATCAACTCCTTGTCGCTGAAATCGTCAAGATGATCGGCGGCAGCGATAAGCGTTTCCGTTTCCGCGATTTCTTGGATCGCGACGGCCTGCGCCGATTGCAGCGCGGCAAGCGGAGCATCCGACTCCGACATCGGCCCTAACCAAAAAAATGCGGCGAACGACAACGCTGCAGTAACACCAGCAAGCCCAGCAATGGGTGCTGGGGCAAATAACCGACTCCACCACGGCGCATCATCCACTGCAAGACGAGCCAAACGGACCGTGTCCGCCGCAAATCGCGCACTGGCCGTTTTCATCGGCGACTGGTCAAGCAAACGCCAAACGGCGTCAGATTCCCAAGAATCGTCGGGTGGTAGTGGATTGTGATTCATGGCTTAGCGAGATACTTCATCCGAGGAAACTCTGTGGGCACCTTAAAGTTGCGTTTCACGCTCAAAAAAATTTCTCCTACCCTCGGACGTGACGCCGCATCACACGCCACGCCGATCTCCCCACAGCCTGATGTGGAGACGATCGCAAAAGCGAAACCCTCGGTCGCGGCAGACTCCAGCTAACCAACCCGCATGACGATCCAGATCCGCACACGTCCGCCCCTCCGGCATAAGCAGCACCCGCGATCTCGCCAGCCCATGTCCGGAACACATCGCCTCGATCTCTTCCAAATCCGCCGGCTTTGTCACCACGAACTTAAACCACGCTTTAGGCGAATCCGCAAAAAATACCAACGCCTCAGCGTTTATTCGCAGCGCATCTGGCATGCCCGCATTCGCAAGTTTCGGCGAGACATTGAATTGATCCACCGCTTGGTAAAATCCGTTAGAAGGAATGCGTGTCCCATTCGTTTCCACTTCAAACTGATGCTCCGCTTGCGACTTGCGGATGTGCCCGATCATTTCAAGAAACTCCACCTCTTGCAAAAGTGGCTCACCGCCCGTGATCACGGTGCGAGGACAAGCGAATGCTAAAATCTTCTCCGCAGCTTCTAACGGCTCGATCTCCCATGTCACCTCACGCTTCTGAAACTTTTGATAACCGCTCACCCCATCCTTCTCGTGCGGCCAGGGTGTGCCCGTGAAATTCCACGTGTGGTCGGTGTCGCACCAGACGCAATGAAGATTGCACCGCGATGCCCGAATGAAAACCGCCGGCGCACCCGCACTCACTCCTTCACCCTGGATCGTGTGAAAAATTTCCGGACCAGCACCGAGTTTTGCAAGTTTCATCGTCGACCCATCAAAATCACGAATGAACGCGAATGGACATTGCTTTTTTCCCAGTCAATCATTTCCCCATGAGCATCATCACTGGCAGAGGAGATTCTGGAGACACGGATTTATTATTCGGCAAACGCATCGCAAAAACTTCACTTCGCATCGAAGCCCTAGGAAATGTCGATGAACTCAACGCTGCGCTCGGCCTCGCCCGCTCCGCCGCCAACAACTCCGACTGGATCGCGCTCATCGATACCATCCAAGAACGCCTCGTCGGCCTGATGGGTCAACTCGCCTACCTCCCGCAAGACGAGTCGCTCTACTTGGAAAAAAAATACGCCGCCATCACCCAAGCCGACCTCGATTGGGTCACTGAGGAGGCGCACCGCTACGAAGCGTTAGGGATTAAATTCACCGGCTGGGCACGCCCTGGGGCAGAAGGATCGCTCGCACGCGCCGCCATCGATTATTCGAGAGCCATCGCCCGGCGCGCGGAACGCAGCGTCCTAGCCCTCCACGAATCCGGCGAACCCGTGCCGGAGGTGGTCCGGCTGTTTTTCAACCGCCTTTCCGACCTACTCTGGATCCTCGCACGCGTGACCAGCGAGTGATCCAAAAATTCATTTTCAAAGATTTTAAAAAGAGATTGCCAAGACCCAAGTGAGTTCCTAGCGTCCCGCCCTCCAAGGGCAGGTGTCAGAGTGGTCGAATGAGCACGCTTGGAAAGCGTGTGTGGCAGCAATGTCACCGAGGGTTCGAATCCCTCCCTGTCCGCCATCTTGTTTATCAGGACCGATTTTGCGTCTTTGTGCGTAATCATGGGGTATTCTGGGTTAGTGGTTTTCTGGTGTTTCGCATGGTTGACCATCCTGTACGGTCAAAAAGTTGGAAATCCGTTGGAAATTGGACCATTTTCTGTCGCGGATTGGTGGGTTTGAACCCCAACCTCTCCCGACATGGCAGGACGTTAACATGGATGTCGCGGACTGACTGAACTTCGTTAGCATTCGTCTATAATCTGGCAGTATAATGCCAGATTTCCATATCCGATTTCACAAAGGCCGATCAGTAACCCGACTTTCGCAAGAGATTTGAGGCTCTCGCGCCATGGGCGGCGGTGACACAGTGAAATTGAAGAGCGAGTAAGAAGCTGGGAATACTCCGCTTTTCAAGTGCTGCATGTTTTCCAATCTCACTTGGCCGATCCTATTTGGATCGACTTTTAGTTTCCTGCGCCTCTGCTCTTGCCTGTCGCACTCTTGCTTGTTGCGCTCTTGCCTGTCGCAAATGTGGTAAAGAAATACCTTATGGCGGGGGTCATGTTAGGTACGGGGACCGAATAAGGTTAGAAAAGATGAAACTGGAGAACTTTCTTGAAAAATATCTCTCGAGCCTCGATGAACATGAAGTCGCGCGGCGCGCCTGGCGATTGCAGGTCAGGCGGTATACCCGGCTCGTTCCCGATGGCTTCCCATTTTAAACCCCATACAGGCAGCAGCGCCTTTCCGGCGTCCCGCATATTAGCGTGCTGCGCCATGCTCTGGCACTGGATTTTCTCAGACATGGCCATCTCAGACGGTGCCATCGTAGCCCTGTTGGTGGGCAAGCTCCGCGACGGCGGCATGACGACCTTCTCCTTCATTTTATCTGCCGTCTGCTTCGCCTATCTTCTGCTCCTCTCACTCAAGAGCGGGAAATCATCCGCAACCTGAAACTCAATCCATGAACCTTGATTCCGACTCACGCATCGTGATGACACTCGATGCGGGCGGCACAAACTTTCGTTTCTCCGCCATGTGCGGCAGCAAGCCGGTAACCGAAACCGTCAGCCTTCCGTCCAATGGCAACGACCTGCCGCAGTGCTTGGCAAACCTGATAGAGGGCTTCACCCGCGTCAAAGCGCTTTGCCCGGATGCACCCTCGGCGATCAGTTTTGCATTCCCCGGCCCGGCCGACTATACGCGCGGCATCATCGGCGATCTGGGGAATCTCACCGGCTTCCGCGGGGGCGTCGCACTTGGCCCGATGCTGGAAGAGGAATTCGGCATTCCTGTCTTCATCAACAATGACGGCGACTTGTTCGTGTATGGTGAGGCCATCGGTGGATTTTTGCCTCACGTAAACCGCCTGCTCGAAGAGGCGGGCAGCCCGAAACGCTATCACAATTTGCTCGGGGTCACCATGGGTACCGGCTTCGGCGGCGGCATTGTCCGTAACGGCCAGCTTTTCAGCGGCGACAACTCGATGGCAGGCGAAGTCTGGTTGCTGCGCAACAAGCTGGACCCTGCCACGAACGCAGAGGAAGGCTGCTGTATTCGCGCCGTGCGCCGCATCTATGCGCAGGAGGCAAGAGTCCCCATCGCGGACGTTCCGGAACCCAAGGACTTGTTTGAAATTGCCAACGGCAGCCAGCCTGGTAATCAGGCGGCAGCCGTCGAAGGCTTCCGTCGCCTTGGCGAGGTGGCCGGGGATGCAATGGGCAACGCGCTCACCTTGATCGACGGCCTTGCGGTGATCGGCGGCGGCGTTTCAGGTGCGTGGCCTCTATTCCTGCCTTCCTTGGTAGGCGAGTTGAACGGCATTTACACCGGGCCGGATGGAAACACCTGTCGCCGGCTCGCCTCAGCCGCATTCAACCTCGAAGATCCCGCCCAACTCGAAGTTTTCCTCAAAGGCCAAACCCGGACGATCCAAGTCCCAGGCAGCAGCCGCACCCTGGAATACGACCCACTGCAACGCCTTGGAGTCGGCATGTCCCGCCTCGGCACCAGTGAGGCGGTTGCTCTCGGCGCCTACGCCTTTGCCCTTGGAAAGCTTGGCTGATATGAATCCTGCATAGCCAACACCCCCGAGGCTCTCGGTGAGTCTCGGGGGTAGGGCCGCAGTCGTGGGGTTACTCGGCGGTGACGCGGACGAAGAGTTTCGGTGCGGCGAGTGGCTTGGTTCCGGTAAGGGTGAAGGCGACGGTTTCATTTTCACCCACTGGGGTAACAGTGGGAGCGACAGCACCTGTGTCGAGGGCCCATCCGGAGAGATCGGTGGAGGTCCAAACCTTGTATGTGAGACCCGTAGCGGTCCGACGTTGATAGATAAAGGTGCCGGTGGTTTTGTTGAGTGGGACAGTGATTGGATTGACCGAGGAGCCGCTAATCGGGCTGAGGCCGTAGGCGAATTCCTGTTGGTTGACGAGGCTGTCGTTGTCGTTGTCGCCAGTCGGGTCAGAAACATTATTTCCGGGCAGGAAAGTGTTCGCCCAAGTGGTGTAGGGATCGACAGCGCCGACGGTGAGGGTGCCGGTGCCGGTGATGCGACCGGAGGGATCGGAGGAGCCATAAACGCCGGGAGCTTTGGCCACATCGTTGATGGTGAGGGAGGCGACGGTGTCGGTGCCGGAGTAGTTGAGGTTCAGGATGGCTGTGGAGTCCGTGCCGATGACAACGCCAGCGGTATCGGCCAGCGAGGTGTTGGTGGTACCGTTGCCGAGACTGAGGGTACCGGCGTTGACGAGGGTGTCACCGGTGTAGCTGTTGGTGCCGGAGAGCAGCATGGTGCCGGCTCCGCTCTTGGTCAGGGCGCTTGCTCCAGCGTTGTTGGACGAATCCAGGAGCCTGGCCGAAACGATCAAATCAGCGGCCGAGCTGGACGTCGCATCAGCCACGACGAACGTGCGGGTCACGCCGACCGCATCATGATTGGCCAAGTGGATGCCATTGTAGCCAACGTAGTCAATGGTTCCGCCAGCGGAAATGGTGGAAACGGAGGAGCCTCCGACCGTCACATTGCCTTTTAACGCGTAAGCTTGGAAGACCAAGCTACCGCCATTGTAGGTGGTCAGGGTGCCGCCGTTCATGGTCAGCGCGCCAAGCCGGTTGTGGAAACCATCCATGTCGATTCCGGGGGTATCGCCGATCACGATTCCGGTGGTGTCGCCGATCAGGGTGCCGCCCAGGGTGATCGGGGCGTTTCCATCGGCTAGCGCCCCACTGTTATTCAAAACCAGCGTCGCGCCCGCTGCCACGCTCACCGACGAAATCACATTCAGGCGCTGGGTTTTGTCGTTGAACGTGGTGGAACTGCCGATCTGCAGCGTGCCGCCGTTCACGGCGAGGGTGCCGGAGGCGGTGTTGCCGTTGGCGCCGCCGGCGAAGATCGTCGTGCCGTTGCCGCTTTTGGTGATGGCGCCGGAGCCGGTGATGTTACCGGTCAGCGTGCTCGTGCCGGAGACGGGCGCGAAATCCATGGTGCCCGCGCTGACCGCAGTGTTTCCGGTGTAGGTCAGGCTGCCGGTGAGGCTGAGTTTGCCGGTGCCCAGCTTGGTCAAAGCGCCTGTGCCAGAGACGTTGCCGAAGCTGAGCAGGGTGGTGGAGGTTCCGCTGCCCGGATTGACCGTGACCGCCGCGCTGGAAGTCAGGGCAACCTCATCGATCGTCTGGCTGTTGGCGAAGCTGGCCGCGCCGAAATTGAGCGTCTGGCCGGCCTGGATCGATGTGCTGGTGCTCATCGCGCTCAGCTCGATTATGGTGCTGTTAAGGATACGGCGGATATAGGTGCCGGCGGGAAGGTTGGCATTGGTGACCGCTTGGCCGACGATCAAGCCGGTGGTGGAGGTGACCGTCACCGAGGTGGCGCTGCTCGCGGTGCCTGCAGGCAAGGATACTCCGGTTGCAATGCTGGCGCTGGCGCTGCCACGGCCGGTGAGGGTGAAGCCGCCGCCGTTGAAAATCAGCTTGGCTGCGGCGCTGTAGGCGCCGGAGAGCGTGTCGGTGCCACCGGTGGCTGCCCGACCACCTATCACGCTGTAATTCGTCACGAGATTGCCCGCCGTGACGGTGCTGTCGCCCGACCACGTGCTGAGCGCCACGGGTCCGCCACCGGTGAAGGTGAGTTTGCCCGAGCCGGTTTTCTCGAGGGTACCGCTGCCGGTGATTTGTGCCGAGGGCGAGACGCGGATGTCGCCAGTGGCACCATCGGCGTTGAAGGTGTGGGTGCCGGTGGAGGCCAGCACCACGTTGAGGGGCTTGCTGGTGTCGAACTGCATGTCCTTGGTGCCGGTGCCGTTGTAGGCGCCGTAGGCGTTGCCGTTCTGGAAGTTGAGCGTGCCGTTGTTCGTGCTCTGGATCGTGCCGTTGTTAAAATTCAGCGTCCCGTTCATCGCGTAGCGGTCAACGTTGCTGTTGTTGCCGTTGCCGTTGAGCACGCCGATGCGGGCGGCGATGAGGGTGCCGCCGCTGAGATTGTAGG
>VFJU01000096.1 GCA_009885905.1 Verrucomicrobiota bacterium | reverse complement strand
CTCCACCCACAAGTCGTCATTATCGACGAGAAGACCAAGGAAATCAAAGCGAGCTACTCCATCCCCGTCGGCGCCCACCTTTCTGTCAAGGAAGGCCAAGTCATCACCGCGGGTACGCAGATCGCCAAAACTCCGCGTAAAGTCGCCCGCACCAAGGACATCACCGGTGGTCTGCCACGGGTGGCCGAGCTTTTCGAAGCCCGCAAGCCCAAGGACTCCTGCGTCATCGCCAAGATCGAAGGCGTTATTTCCTTCGGCGGCAATGTCCGCGGCAAGAAGAAGGTCATCATCACTCACACCGAGACCGGTGAGCAAGTCGACCACCTTGTCCCGATGGGCAAGCACGTCGTTGTCACCGATGGCGACGTCGTCAAACGTGGCGATCAAATCACCGAAGGCCCCGTGTCGCCGGAAGATTTGCTCGAAGCTTGCGGAGCCCAAGAACTCCAAGAGCACTTGGTCAACGAGGTCCAATCGGTTTACCGCGTCCAAGGCGTGGAAATCAACGACAAGCACATTGAGGTCATTGTCCGTCAAATGCTCCGCAAGGTGAAAATCACCGACCCGGGCGATGCCGACCAATTCCTCTGGGGTGACCAAGTGGACCGCTCGAACTTCAAGCGCGTCAACGCCGAGATCTTGGCGAATGGTGGTAAACCCGCAGAGGGCGAGCCAGTTCTCCTAGGAATCACCAAGGCTTCGCTGGAAACCGATTCGTTCATCTCTGCCGCTTCTTTCCAAGACACCACCCGTGTTCTCACCGAAGCAGCGACTCTTGGACGCGTCGACTACCTCACTGGATTCAAGGAAAACGTCATCATGGGCCACTTGATCCCCGCCGGTACCGGATTCTATCACCACCGCGAGGCGGAGTTCGAATTCACCGTGGAGGAGCCAGAGCCAATTGTCCCCGAGAAGGAAACCTTCGAAGACGACGAAGACGCCGCCACCGCTTAACAACAGCAACCATCAGAAAAACCCGGCCCGCAAAAGCGAGCCGGGTTTTTTGCATCCATCAAGGAGCGCTGGCGTCTTCCCAACCATCCATTCCCAGATGGGTTCGATCAATCAAAGTCCCGCATGGAAACCTGAGAAAATCCAACTGGGCGATGACTCCAAAGCAAATCGCTTGAGCAAGAATATTTTGATTATTTCTGTCTCTTGTGATTTTATAAAAACGAATCCTCCAATCATAGAAGAATTGGAGATCAGCAGGAATCGGAAGTGGGTAATTCGATCATCTTTGATCGGCTTTCAGTCGGCCGAACATTGATGTGTTGGATCCGGCTGGGATGGTGACGGAGACCGACTGAACTCCATTCGTATCGACGTCTCCGAGTGAAATCCTGACATCAATCGAACTATTCAGGGAGATATCCTGCCATGTCGTGAGGTTTGGACTGTATTGGAAAGTCTGGATTACATCCAAGATTGATCCCGC
Organism: Verrucomicrobiota bacterium; assembly: GCA_009885905.1. Lineage (GTDB taxonomy): Bacteria > Verrucomicrobiota > Verrucomicrobiia > Verrucomicrobiales > Akkermansiaceae > Luteolibacter. The sequence goes on along the minus strand of VFJU01000096.1, from coordinate 329 downwards.
GACACGGTTAAATCTGAATACAAAATTGCCGTTCACCTTCGACACCCTCGGAAGTATCGCGGAAGATGCAATGGTCGGATCTCCGTTCAGAACGTATTCCAGCAGGTTCGGGATTCCATCGTGATCGGGATCATCTACAGCAGAATTTGATATTCCCGGGAACCTTGAAATCCACGCCGTGAAATTCATTACACCTTGGCTCTGATTGGCTTTCAGCCGGCCAAACATTGATGTGTTGGATCCGGCTGGGATGGTGACGGAGACCGACTGAACTCCATTCGTATCGACGTCTCCGAGTGAAATCCTGACATCAATCGAACTATTCAGGG
>VFJU01000098.1 GCA_009885905.1 Verrucomicrobiota bacterium | reverse complement strand
ATCCCGTCGCGGGTAACTCTGTCTGTTAGGTATTCACCGCCGACCTCGATTTGGTCAGTGGGAAGAAATTCATAAAGCACGGGATTCCAACCGGCACGCGGGATTTTATCATAGGTGAATGTGAAGCGGCCAACTTGCAAGGGTGCGGTCCACGGGTTATAGTCATGGGCGCGGATCAGAGAAAAAATGCGGCCCAGAGCAAAGTTGTAGGCACTGCGGATCTCGGTGTCTTTTGGGGTGATGTCTAACTGAATAGAGAGATCGCGCAGGGTGCTGAGATAAATTTCCCCCGCAACGAGAGGTTGTTTTTGTTCGAGCTTGGTCGCACGCGAAAATGCCTCAGCGGCGCTGGGGAATTTGACGGTGAAGCTTTGGCTGGTCTGATAGATCGGGTTGATTTCCCTCAACTCGGCAATTTGCGAACAACTGCAAAAAGCGAAAACCCCCAAAAAAAGCGTAAAATAGTGGATGATTTTCATGGATCGGTGGGAAAGCAGACCATCCTTGGGGGCTGCGGGGCAAATGTTTGATCGATTTTAGAGCCCAGCGCTAGCAATTAGCGCTCGGCAAACTTTCCACCGTCCTTAAGCCCAGAAAGCTCGCATTGGAATGCCCCGAAGCACGATGGCGGGGAAAAGATCAACGATTGGAAATTTTTCGCGTTTCATCTTGGCAAGTTCTAGTTCAACTCTCTCACGACGTGATCATCCGGATCGCGGCAATAAGCTTCATTAAAAATTTCAACTGTCATGTGGAAAGGCCGCTTCTCCCAAGATACTTCGTCACTCGTCCAACAGTTCGGTGAATCCATTTCGTATGACTGGCGCTTGTTCCCGCACGACATCGCAGGGTCCATTGCTCACGCACGGGCTCAGAAAAATCTCGGATTACTAACAGAAGACGAGTTTTTACAAATCGAGAACGGGCTGAAGGAAATCCTCGCCGAGATCGATGCCGGTGCTTTCGAGTTCAAAACTTCTCTCGAAGACATCCACATGAATATCGAGGCGGAACTCACCAAGCGCATCGGTGCTGCTGGCGCCAAACTCCACACCGCTCGCTCGCGCAATGACCAAGTCGCCACTGACACGCGCCTCTACGCCCGCACAGAAATCGACGCGCTGTTCTCTGCTATCACTGGCTTACAAGTTGCCTTGCTCGGTCGCGCAGAAAAATATGCAGCCACCGCTATCCCAGGCTACACCCACCTCCAGCGCGGCCAACCTGTCACTGCCGGCCACCATTTTCTCGCTTACGTCGAAATGCTTGAGCGTGACAAGTCTCGACTAACAGATTGTCGTAAGCGCCTTAATATTTCTCCGCTCGGCTCCGGCGCAATCGCTGGCTCAACCATCAATCTTGACCGCCATGCAATCGCCGTTGAATTGGGCTTCGATGGTGTGACGAATAATTCGATGGACGCAATCGCGGATCGCGACTACATCGCCGAGTTGTTATTCGCCATTTCGCTTTGCGGTGTCCACCTTTCTCGTCTCAGCGAAGACATCATTCTATGGTGCACCACCGAGTTTGCATTTGCGGCTCTATCAGATGCGCACACCACGGGATCCTCATTGATGCCTCAGAAAAAAAATCCTGATGTGTGCGAACTCACTCGCGGCAAGACGGGTCGGCTTGTAGGAAATCTCATGAATCTTCTCATCGCCGTGAAGGGTCTGCCCCTCACTTACAACCGCGATTTGCAAGAAGACAAACCGCCGCTTTTCGATTCCGTGGACACGTTACGCAGCATCCTCGCCGTGAACACGGAGATGATTTCTGCGATGCAACTACGCGAGGAAAATTGTCACGCTGCGGCCTCAGACCCTATGTTACTCGCCACGGATCTTGCCGATTACCTGGTGAAAAAAGGTATTCCTTTTCGTCAGGCGCACGAACTCGTCGGTAAAGCTGTCGCCCAAGCCATCGCGACGAAAACCCCTCTCGATCAACTCGATTTCCCCGCCATCGACCCCGCATACGCTCTCGACGCGAAAGATGTTTTCTCGTTAGAAACCGCTCTCGCCGCCCGCACTAACACAGGCGCGCCATCGATCGCAAACGTGAAAACCGAGATCGCCCGCTGGAAAATCCTCCTCGCAAAATAAATTCTCTACCCCCCCACCACACACAACGAGCATTACAAATGGTTGATGCGGCCGCATCAACCATTTGCTAACAGTTTTACTGTCAGTTTGCCAAGGCGACGAAGCGTCTTGCCTCTTTCATTCCATGCCTTTTCGCCAAGATAGGAGGGTGGCCACAGTTCTCTGGGCAGCAATGGATCGGATTCCATGCAGTCCGCCCAAAGCTGTTTTTCGATTCGTCCCCAATGAAACAATTTTTTCAACAGTGCATCTCCCGATCCCTCAGTCACGGAGTGCAGGTGCAAGAGATAGGTCTCGTACTTGAGTTTAATCACCGAAAAATCCCAAGCGGAGGATACAATTTCAGCATGGCTTTCGCCGCAACAAGTTCGACCCTCGAAAAAGGTAATCATCCCACATGAAGCCGCAGTTTTTTTCAATTGCTCACCCACCAATGTTACAGGATCAGGACTGACCCAAACGCTACCCTGTAAGCCTCCAAATCGCGCAGTCCGCAGTTCGCGGCGAAGCTCGTTTCTCAAACTTCGCTTCTCTTCTGGCAGATCGAAAACCACCATTCTCCACTTCCCATCCCATCCTCGGTTCCAGCGTTCTTCTGGATGAGATCCCCCCAACGCCCGCAGCATACCCTTGCGCGTTAATCGATACACGCGCTCCAATCCATCGCCACCCTGACTCGACTCTAACCACCCCTGTGCTTCCAGTGTGTGAATCTGTCGCATAAATCCCTTGCGATAAGACCACTCTTCAAAGGAGCTATTCAAACTCCGCCAAGACGGTCGCGTCATCGTTTCAGCCATCCACAGGCAGTGATAGAGAATCAGTTCAGTTTTCGCTTTCATGTCGTCATATCGTTCGACCGTATCTTACAGATTAATGATGCGGCCGCATCAATAATCTGTAAGATATTTTTTTCTGATAAGCCATTCAGATGTAGAGTTGAATTCGTTATGAGACTATTAGCTTATTTTTAAGGGTTTAAACTAAAAATGGGATGAATATCTTTTAGAATTTGATGTATGTTGGTTTTACAAATGGTTGATGCGGCCGCATCAACCATTTGTAAAATGTGTTTTGAGGAATGGAGTGATGGAGGTGCGGACGGTGCGTTTTTTCTAATGCGAGGTGGTTTGCTCTTGGTGAAATGCGCTGGTTAGAGAAATACAAATCAGAGGAACATGTGATGATGGATTGGCACTTTTTGATTACCTGGCCAATGGCTCTTTGCATCGGAGCTTTCTTTCTCCATTTTAATTTCCAACGGAAATATTGCGTAACGCTCAAATTTACAGCGTATCTGGATCGAACTGATAGCGCAGGGCCGAGAGACAGAACAAGGTGGCGGTTTCGACGCGTAGGACGATGGAGCCGAGCGAGGCGGGGTGAAATCCTGCGGCGATCGCTGCGGCGGTTTCTTCAGGAGAGAAATCTCCTTCCGGTCCTACTAACAGGGTCGCTTGTAGAGTGGCTGGGTGGGCGT
>VFJU01000370.1 GCA_009885905.1 Verrucomicrobiota bacterium | reverse complement strand
TGACTTTTTTCTTAGCATCGCGAAGCACCTCCGTCGATAACGACTCGTCACTGCAAGAAGGTATTCCTGATAGAGCGTGATAGAGTGTGGCTCCGAATGCATAAATATCAGAGCGGAAATCCTCAGGTCTTCCTTCGATTGTTTCCGGTGGTACGTAGTAGGGAGTCGCCCAGAATTCCGTGGCTTGAGCTACCCCCCCTTGGGTCACGAGCGCGAGCCCGAAGTCTACGATCTTTGCATGACCTTCAGAATCTAGCAGGATATTACCCGGCTTCATATCGCGATGAATCAAACCTGCTGCATTTGCAGCTTTCAATCCTTGGGCCACCTCGATAGCGAGGGCCAACATCTCGATCTCAGGGATTTTTCCACGCTCGTTGATCTGATGCTCGAAATGACCACCGGGCACCAATTCCATCGCAATGTAGAAACGCCCGAAGGCTTTTCCCGTCGTGAACACGCGTACGACGTTTGGATGGTTGAAGGAAGCAGTGATGCGTGCCTCCTCTTCAAACGACTTAATTCGATATTGATCCGATGAGAATTCCTCACTCAGAATTTTCAAAGCAACCTCGCGACCCAACAGGTTGTCCTTCGCGACGTAAACCATACTCATCCCACCCACTGCGTGTCTCCTTAACAAGGTGTATGGACCAAAATCGCATTTCACCCGGGTGGCTTTGCTGCAGGTTGGACACCTGACATGGGTAAATGGCGGTATCCCAGAAATATCCATCGCCATGCCACAACTGTGACAATGATCGATTTTATCGTTCGGGTCTGCCATGGACAAACGCTACCCATGCCGTCTCTCGGTGCAAACTTGAAACTTGCAGCAAAATTTCACACGGAGAGAATCACACCAGTGGAAATACAAGTTGAAGACAGTCCGGGTGAGCGAATTGACGCATTTCTCGCCGCGCGACTCACTGATATTTCCCGCTCACGAATCCAGACGCTCATTCGCGAACAATTTATCCAAGTCAATGGCCACCCCGCAAAGCC
>VFJU01000396.1 GCA_009885905.1 Verrucomicrobiota bacterium | reverse complement strand
ATGGAACGATACATTTACCAGAGGCCGAAATTTCCAGTCTGGATGATGTAAATCCCCAAGAGGAAATTGGCGGTGGCGTGCATGATCACACAGGCCCCGAGGCTCTTGCTCCAGACGCAAAGCAGGTAGGCGAGACTGCCATAAACGAGAGCTGCTGCGTAGTCCAAGGGACTGTGCGCAATGATAAATAACCCCGTGACGATCCCATAAGAAATCCAACGCGCTTGACCGAAGGGAAGTTTCCAGTAGTCCCCTTCCCAATCGCAAACGAAGCGCATCAAAAATCCACGCCAGAAAATTTCCTCGATCAAAGCCACGACGATGACGGCGCGAAAGAAGCGGCAGCTCAAACTCGCCCAGTAGGCGATTGGGTGCTGAAAAATTCCGGGGTCGAATCCATCTTTGCGCTCGGCAACTCCGATCCATTTGAGAATCCCCTCGGTTTTTCCCGTCAAGCCCCACGCCTCGTAGAGTGCGTTAGGCAACAACCAAAATCCAATCCCCACTGTGCCAAATCCCACGCCCACCAATGCCCATTTTAACGACCAGCGAAAGGTATAGTAGCGGCGAAAATGCCAGAGCACCCCGGCGCACACCAGAGACTGAATCGGATAGATAAACTGTGCGGGGTCTTGCCGCCACCACGGAGCGTCCGGATGTTTCCACTCGATGAAACTGCCTAGCACTTGCAGGAGGACCAGAAACGCCATGAAGACGACAAATGGATAAACATGAGCTCGAGTGAGTTGCTCGGGATTCGTGATGGGCAGCGGCTTACGCATAACAATTAGAGACTACCTACAAATCTCTCGATCTTGTCCGTAGCCTTGCGGATATCTTCAAATGCAGTCGCATAACAACAACGCAGAAAACCCTCCCCCGAAGGACCGAAAGCGCTGCCAGGCACGCACGCAACATTCTCTTGCTCGAGCAATCTCATTGCAAAGTCTTTACTTGTTAGACCCGTACTCCGAATATCTGGAAATACGTAAAAGGCACCACCCGGTGTGTGGCAATCCAGTCCGATTTCATTCAACCGCTTCACAAGAAAGTCGCGTCGCTGATGGTAGCTTTTACGCATCGCAAGCATCGCAGGCTGGCCATGTTCAAGCGCCTCGATGGCTGCGTTCTGGCTCATGATCGGCGCGCAGAGCATCGCATATTGGTGGATTTTCATCATCGCCTCGATGATCGGTTGCGGCGCACACGCATAGCCAAGGCGGAACCCCGTCATGGCAAATGCCTTGGAAAATCCATGCAGCAGAATCGTCCGCTCCTTCATCCCCGGTAACGAAGCAATAGAAAGATGCTCCTCGGTCTCGTCGTAGCGCAGTTCGCTGTAAATTTCATCGGTCATCACGATGAGATCATGCTGAATGGCAAGTTTAGCGATACCCTCCAAGTCCTCACGCGAAGCGCAAGCACCGGTGGGATTGGTCGGAAAATTGATGAAAATAATCCGCGTCCGTGGCGTGATGGCCGCGGCAAGTTTTTCTGGCTTGAGTGAAAACTCATCCTCCTTGGTGGTCACCACCGGCACCGCCACACCGTGCGCCATGATGATACT
>VFJU01000539.1 GCA_009885905.1 Verrucomicrobiota bacterium | reverse complement strand
TGCGAGTGGACGACGTCTAACAATACAGCGAGTTTAAGACCGTGCGCGGTGTCGATGAGATACTTCAAATCCTCCGGTGTGCCAAAGCGAGAGCAGGGTGCGAAAAACGAAGAAACGTGATAGCCAAACGAGCCGTAGTACGGGTGCTCTTGCACCGCCATCAGCTGCACCGTGTTGTAGCCCGCCTTGGCGATGCGCGGCAAAACCGTTTCTGCAAATTCGCGGTACGTGTGGATTCTCGGTTCCTCGCCAGCCATCCCGACGTGTGATTCATAGATCAACGGAGCAGTGACCGATGCGGGATTAAATTCATATTTCCAGGCATATGGATGCGGCGGGTTCCAAATTTGTCCGCAGTAGTCGTGGGTGGTCGGGTCCTGCAAAGCCCGCCGGATGCAGGCGGGAATGCGGTCGCGCCGGGAGCCATCTGCGCCGACGATGTGGAGTTTCACTTTCTGCCCGTGAGACAGTGCGTCGCCTGGTAGTTCAAGACTCCAGATGCCACCTTTTGCTGGCGCGAGCGGGTGAGCCTCGCGATCCCAGTGATTGAAGTCACCGATCAACGAGACCGACTGTGCCGCCGGTGCCCACTCGCGGACCGCCCACTTGTTTGCTGCCGGTTGGAAATGAATGCCGACGTATTTGTGACCGGTCGCGTACGCTGCGAGCGACTTTGAGTTTTTTTCAATCTCGGTGAGGGCCTCAGAAAACTGTTCCATACGCCGCTCGATGACGCCTTGGTGGGGCTCGAGCCAAGGATCGTCGCGGACAAGTTTGGGCACCACTAGCATTGCGGGTGAAGATGAAGAGTCTCTCGGTCATCGCAAAGCCAAATTCTTGCGGGACGCGCAAATGATCCTTATCATCTCCTCCAAGTTAAAGAAATCACCCCCTATCGAGATTCGCCACTTGCACCCATGACAAAAAGGCACCATCACCCGTTCACAAGAAATTTTCGTCTAGGTCTGCGCTAAAGTAAAAATCTGTGTGCCAGCTCCGCGAGTGCCTTTCGAACTCTAATT
>VFJU01000164.1 GCA_009885905.1 Verrucomicrobiota bacterium | reverse complement strand
TCACGCCGGCCATGGGAGCCAAGTAGAGCGGGAAACTGTTATTTAAAAACCAAGGAAGCACGAACCACCCTACTTATTTCGTCGGGCACGTCCACACAACATCCGACAAATTGCCGATTGCATCCAACCGACGATTCATTGAAGTTAGGTGCGACCCAATCATAAATCATCCGAACCATGCGCATCCTCCTCACCACATGCAGTTACCAAGACACCCCAGGTCCACACCACGAATTGATGGAGGCTCAGGGCTGGGAAATCGTTCGCGAGCGCGGCCCCCTCACGGAAGCCCGCATGCTCGAGTTAGCGGGTGACTTCGACGCGTTCCTCTGCGGAGACGACGCCATCAGCCGGGCGGTGATCGAAAAATCGCTACCGCGTTTGAAAATTATTTCGAAGTACGGCATCGGTCTGGATAAAATCGACGTTGCCGCGACGAAGGAGTTGAAAATCCCAGTGCTATTCACCCCGGGTGTAAACCACACGACCGTCGCCGAGCACACGTTCGGGTTACTCATCGGCATCACCAAGCACATCGTCACCACCGCTGCTGCCGCGCGCCGTGGCGAATGGTTGCGTCTAACGGGTCACGAAATCGCCGACAAGACCATGGGGATCATTGGCCTCGGTCGCATTGGCAAAGAGGTCGCCATTCGCGCCAAAGCCTTCGGCATGCCGATCATCGCCTTCGACCCATACTGGGATGAAAAATTCGCCAACGAACACGGCGTCAAGCGCTGCGCCACCATGGATGAAGTCCTCGCTCAGTCGGATGTGGTTTCGCTGCATTGCAATCTATCAGATGAAACTCGCAGCATGATACGCACCGAGAAAATCGCCGAGATGAAAGACGGCGTCATCATCCTCAACTGTGCTCGCGGCGAGATCGTCGAGACCGCCGACATGGTGACGGCGCTGAATAGCGGCAAGGTCGGCGGCTACGGCACCGACGTTCTCGACGTAGAGCCACCGCCAGCCGACCACCCATTACTCACCGCGCCTAACTGCGTGATCACCCCGCACATCGGCTCACGCACTTACGAGAGCGTGCCACGCCAGGCGATGAAATCACTCACCAACCTCATCAACGCCCTCAAAGGCGAAGGCGACTGCAACTGCGCGAACGGAGTGATCTAACTTCTATCAGCAAAGCACAACGACCGTCTAACCACTACTTCGATGACGGGCCAATTGATCGACCTCCTTCGCCACCGCGTAGCCATCATCGCGGACCATCCGTGGCGGGATCGTGATCCAGCGGGGCACCTCGACGCCTTGAAATCCGTGTCCGAGGAGATCGCGGCGTGGACGGACACCCACCACGCCACGCTGGACCCGCAACTCCGCCACTACCTCGCCAAGGCGAGCTTTCAGAAAGCTCTAACACATTTGGAAGAATTGGAGCACGATTGAAATTCCTTTTCAAATCCCTACGGTAGAGCTAGTAAACAGATCGGCGCATGAAATCGATTTTATTCATTCTGGTAGTGGCGGGAGCAGGCATGTTGGGATATTTCGCAGAGCCGAGCCTGCGTTCCAAACTGACCGGCAGCCTCCCGAATCGTCCTGCTACCAGCGCTGTCCCTCAGACCGAAGCGGTACCTGAAGTCCCAGTGCAGCTCGAGCCAGAGCCTAGCCCTGCGCTAGCTCCGATCCCGCCCACTCCAAGCCCGCCAGCCGAGCCTGCCACCCCCGTTCGCCAGACCGAATCGGTCCCCGAAGCCCCTGCGCAGCTTGAGCCAGAGCCCACCCCTGCGCCCACCGAGCCCGCTCCACTTACCGAGTCAGTGGATGCCCCTGCCCCTACCGATTCCGACGTCGTGCAAGTGATGCAGGCCAGCATCGATGCAGGCCAAATTAAGGAATTTACCAAGGCGCAGGTGCTTAGTTGGACAACCTCCACAGATGAAATCGCAGACGGAGAGACTTATCAAATCGGTTTGGCCGCCTACAAGGCCGAGACGATTTTCGGCATCAAGACGATCCAAGCGAAGGCGATGATCCAAAGCGGTAAGGTCGTCCGCTGGATCTGGCCGAAGAGTGGCATGGAAATCAAATGATCCTCACCCACCACCTCAGCGGTGATGAAATAGGTGGTTTTTTCTTGTCGCAAACCCTTGCCAGCTCGCCTTAGCTGGTTTAAATCGTGGCCTCTATGGCTAATTTTCGTGTTCTAGTATCTGATCCTATTTCGGAAAAAGGTGTCGACGCTTTGCGCTCTGCTCCAGAAATTTCCGTCGATGTAAACACCGGTCTCAAGCCGGACGAGCTTCTTAAAATCATCGGCGACTACCACGGCCTCGTCATCCGTTCCGAGACCAAGGTGACCCCCGAAGTTTTCGCTGCGGCGAAAAATCTCAAGGCCATCGGCCGGGCCGGCGTGGGTGTCGACAACATCGATCGTGCCGCCGCCACCGACCACGGCGTGGTGGTGATGAACACCCCGAGCGGCAACACCATTTCCACCGCAGAGCACGCGTTCGCGCTGATGCTTTCGCTTGCTCGCAATATCGGCCAAGCCCACAGCTCGATGGTTGCAGGCAGGTGGGATCGCAAATCCCTGCAAGGCGTTGAAATGTTTGGCAAGCGACTGGCCATCCTCGGCATGGGTCGCATCGGCACCGAGTTCGCCAAGCGCGCGCAAGCCTTCGGCATGACGGTTGTTGCTTACGATCCGTTCCTCACCGCCGCCCGCGCCCAGTCGCTCAAGGTCGAACTTGCAGAGAACGCTGCCATCGCCCTCACTGGTGCGGACGTCGTCACGCTGCACATTCCCCTCACGCCGGAGACCCAGCATATCCTTAATGCAG
>VFJU01000369.1 GCA_009885905.1 Verrucomicrobiota bacterium | reverse complement strand
ACTCAAAACCTCACACGAGGAAATATTTCACTCGTCGTAACTGCAACAGGAAATCTCGCACCAACCAACCAAGTCACTGTTGGCAGTGAACTTTCAGGTACAGTATCAGACGTGTTTGTCGACACCAACGACATCGTGAAAAAGGATCAGCCTATGGCTCAACTTGATACCACCAAACTTACTCAATTGACCGAGCGAAGTCGTGCGATTTTGCTCGCGGCCAAAGCCCGCGTTAGCCAAGCCAACGCTACTCTATTAGAGAGTTCAGCGAAGCTTACTCGTTTTCAAGATCTTCATCGTATCAGTGGTGGGAAGACGCCCTCGAAAGCTGATATGGAGACAGCAAACGCAAGTGTCGCTCGAGCCCAAGCAGATTTGGAAAGTGCAAATGCCTCTGTGGCACAAGCCTCGGCTGATGTTAAATCCATTGAGCGAGATCTTTTTAAAACAGTCATTCGGTCACCCGTGGACGGTATCGTTCTGACCCGTTCGATTGAAGTGGGTCAGACCGTTGCGGCTTCATTTACTGCACCTATTCTTTTTCTAATTGCCGAGGACTTACGAAAAATGGATCTCGTAGTTACGGTGGCTGAGGCTGACATCGGGCGTCTGGCGAATGATCAACCTGCTTCATTTACGGTTGATGCTTGGCCATCTCGCACGTACTCTGCGACGGTGAAGCGGGTTTCTTTTGGGGCCGTAATCACCAATAACGTCGTCACTTATGCCACCGAACTTGCCGTGGTGAATGATGACTTAAGCCTGCGGCCAGGTATGACCGCTACTGCTGACATCTCCGTAGCTAAAAGTGATAATGTTTTTTTAGTTTCTAACATTGCTTTGCGCTTTGATCCAGTTATCGCTGAGGCTCGCAATAAAGCGGAGGAGCCCGAGCGCACTCTTGTTCAAAGCCTTTCACCAGGTGGTGGAAGGAAGTGGTGGCGAGGAGCTACTAAGCCAAGTAGCACCAAGCGTAGTATCACTGGTCCGCAAGTTTGGACATTGGTTGATGGCAAAGTGGTTGGAATTTCAGTCAAAACTGGGCTGACCGATGGACGCTTTACCGAGGTGACTGGTGACGGCCTCACGGAAGGTATCCCAATTATCATTAGCTCAAAACCCGCAGCCGCCCCATGAGCTCTGATTCTCTAATCGAATTGAGTGGTATCACCAAAACCTATGGCAAGGGCGATGCTGAATTTAAGGCATTGAGTGGCATCGACCTTAATATTAGCAAGGGTGAATTTGTCGCAGTGATGGGTCCAAGTGGCTCGGGTAAATCAACGTTAATGAATTTGTTAGGCTGTCTAGATACACCTACTGCGGGAACTTATCGTTTCCAAGGAATTTCTATCGAAAATCTCAGCAAAGATCAGCGTTCACTCATCCGGCGCCATTCCCTTGGCTTCATCTTTCAAGGATTCAATTTACTAGCTAGGACATCCGCGCTTGAAAATGTCGAACTCCCATTGCTTTACCGCGGCTATTCAAGAAAACAACGTCACGAGATGGCGCGTGAAGCTCTCGCGAGCGTCGGAATCGCTGACAAAGAAGTAAATACTCCCGCCGAGTTGTCTGGTGGGCAACAACAACGTGTGGCGATCGCCCGCGCCATCGTCACTGAGCCTGGCACACTTTTCGCCGACGAACCGACCGGAAACCTCGATTCAAAAACAACGGTTGAGATCATGAATCTTCTCTGTCGCCTTAATACAGAGCGCGGTATTTCGGTGATCATGGTAACCCATGAAGACGATGTTGCTGCGTATGCCAAGCGGATCGTACGCGTTAGAGACGGACTCATTGAGTCGGACATTCAGACCCCATGAGCCGCTTGCCGCACCAGTGATATGTTTTTCAACGCCTTAATTATTGCTCTGAGAGAAATACGAAGGAATCTCACTCGGGCTTTCCTAACAGTTCTAGGAGTGGTCATCGGTGTGGCTGCCGTGATCACGATGGTAACTCTCGGTCGGGGTGCTACTGAAATGGTGAAAACGCAAATTTCAAGTCTTGGAAGTAATTTGTTGGTACTGCGGTCTGGGCAGGGGTGGGGCGGTGGAGGGGCTCCACTTTTTAGTAAAGCGGATGTACGAGCTATAGAAGACCAAGTTCCCGGCATCAAGTACATGGCTCCCTTAGCTAGAGGTGTAGCCCCTGCAGTCTTCCTTCAAAATGTTAGAATTACCGATATCCAAGGTACCACGCCTATTTATTTTGAGATCGCTAATTGGAAGATTCAAAGTGGGCGTTTTTTTGATCAAGCAGACCTCATCGAAGGTGCGCCTGTTTGTGTCATTGGCGAAACGATACGGAAGGAATTGTTCGGCAAGGAAGATGCCATCGGTAAGAAAATTCGCCTCCGAAACACTTCGGTTTTGGTCATCGGTACCACCATTCCCAAGGGTCAAGGTGGCTGGGGAGATGACCTCGACGACAATATCCTCATGCCGATCACAACGCTTCAGCGCCGCCTCAACGGTCAACTTTCTAACCAAAACATTGATCAGGTGATGATCTCCGGTAAGAGCGACTACCCCAGTGCAAACGTCGTAGCGGACATCAGTTCGCTGATGCGGGAGCGCCGTGGCCTCAAGGCGAATGAACTCGATAATTTTTCCGTGTCGGACACTCGACAAATTGCCGATGCGGTGAGTTCCAGTACTGCGGTGATGACCTCGTTGTTAGGCGCAGTCGCTGGGGTCAGCTTACTAGTTGGAGGGATCGGGATCATGAATATCATGTTAGTTTCCGTGACCGAACGGACGCGAGAAATCGGAATACGCCTCGCCATCGGCGCACGTGCGCGAGAGGTCTTGTTGCAGTTTCTTGTCGAGGCCATTACCCTTTCATGCGTGGGTGGTGTGACTGGAATCATCCTCGCCTATGGGCTTTGTATTTCGTTGGCGAAAGTGGTCGGTGCGCCGTTTTTGTTTGATTTGAAGATCAACCTACTCGCATTCGTATTTTCGGCGGCCATCGGTATTATTTTTGGTTTCATGCCCGCGCGTCGTGCTGCTGGACTCGATCCCATTGAGGCTCTCAGGCATGAATAAAGATAAAGTCTTGGTAGTAGTGTGAAATGTTAGCTGAATTTATTTCGCTGGGCCGTAGCCAGTGAGTGGCTTTCCATCGGGATCGATTTTATCACAGCTCCAGAGCAATCCTCTGGTCACCAAATCTAGGTAGCGTGGATCGGCAACGGTTTCATTGT
>VFJU01000210.1 GCA_009885905.1 Verrucomicrobiota bacterium | reverse complement strand
TTTGTGAGGAGATGATAGTTCTTGGGCCTGCGTTTTTTCGCGCGTGGTTCCTCTCGGTCCGGGCGATGGGGGACGAGGTCGTTGGCGATGATTTCGAACATCGCCTCAAACAGGGCTTGTTGTTTGCGCGGCATGCCTCTCATGGCTTCGAGGCTCGCATTTTTAAAAGCCAGACTTTCTATAATGATATAACTTGCGGTCATGAATCTGCCCTTTGATTTTCCATGATCAAACAAGTCATTTTGAAAGTCAGACTTTTTGTGGCCTTGAAAGATCTGGTGGCGATTTCAAATGGCTCCGCCTGCACGTCCAGCAGCTACACACCGAGCCATGTGATCAAGGCGATGGGCTACAGCGACGACGAAGCGAATGAGGCGAGCCGGCTGAGCTGGTGCCACCTGACGCCGGAGGTGGAATGGAGGGCGGTGGCGGTGAGGATTTTAAGTTTGAGGTGAGGATCAAAAAAGCGATCAGGCCATCGCGAGTTTTGGAGCAGGGAGGATTTCTCGTTTGATCTGAGGTCCCTTGTCGGCGACCGCCTTGCTGAGATCATACTCCGCCTGGAGCCGGATCAAAAGCGCTGCGGAAATGCCGAGGTAGCGCTCGAACCGCAAGGCGGTATCGGCGGAGACGCCTTTTCGCCCGGCGGAAATATCGCTGAGGCGGCTGCGCGGGATCGCCATGTCACGCGCGGCCTTGGCGGCAGGAATGGAGCGTGCTTCCAGCTCATCGTGGATCAGGCCGGCTGCGGGGTTGGTGCGGAGTTTCATGGGATCAGTGGGTGTCTTCGATTTTGACGAGGGAAACATCGGTGAGCTCTTGGTTGGCCCAAGTAAAAGTGATGCGCCATTTCGAAGCGCGAGCATTGGCGTCGATGGAGTATCTCTTGGTGCCGTGGAGTTTGTGGTAATGAAGCGAGTGAAGGGTTAGAAGATCTTTCTCGGAAGAATGATGAAGGATCACGAGGCGTTCCTGCGCTTTATCGAGGCGGATGTCGCCCAATCGTTTGGCTTCTTTCCTCGTCAGGTTCTCGCCGCGGAAAATCTTTTCCGTGAGCGGGTCGGCGAAGCTTTTAATCATCGCGGGGAACTGTAATCCAAAAAGAGAACATGGCAAGAGGAATCCTACTCAGGCGGGATGAATCCCGCGCTCCAATTTAAGAAATTCCTCCTATCATTTTTAAAAGCCATATAACTTGCATTTTAAAAAGCCAGACTTTCTATAATGATATAACTTGCGTTCATGAATCTGCCCTGTGATTTTCCAAGATCAAACGGATAAGACCGATCCTCCGAGACCAAATCCCAAGTCCCCCTCTTATCAGTGCTGGTTGAGAGATTTGACGAAGGATTGGAAATAGTCAGTTCGTCAATGTCCGCCCGCTGCACTCCCATTGTGGTCAAATGTCTTCAAGAGTTTTTAACCACGGATTTCACGGATGGGCACGGACAAGACCGATCCTCTGAAACAGAAAACCCAAATCTTCCTCTTATCCGTGCTGGTCGTGAGATTTGACGAAGGGTTGGAAATAGTCAGTTCGTCCATGTCCGCTGCACTCCCATTGTGGTCAAATTTCTCCAAAACCCAGTTAGTCATTTTTAAAGTCAGCCTTTTTATAAGGAAAACTTTATGTCTTCGATCGAACACATTCGATAATGTTGTTGATCGCCGACATTTCTCCTTGTCGTGGTTCGGCGACTTTGCTACGTTTGCAACATGGAAGTTCAAAGTGTGCGTGAGCTGGCTGCGGTGATTCGCCGCCTGCGACAGGAAAAAGGCTGGAGCCAGGCCTTGCTAGCCCGCGAGGCCGGGGTCGGACGGGAGTGGGTCATTCATCTGGAAAAGGCCAGACCAACCGTCGAACTCGGACTCGTCATGGGCACACTCAAGGCGCTGGGAGTCCGCTTGCGGATTGAGCCACAACCGACACAGTCTGATCCGGTAATCGATCTCAGCCGCATACTTGACAGCCCCAACGCCTCTGAACACCGATGAGCGAGTCCTTGATGGTAATGGCGGACGGTGTGCGGATGGGCACGGTCTCGCGTAATGGCAAGCGCCTGGGGTTTCAGTATGACTCCAGATGGTTGGAATCGGAGCGACGATATCCGCTTTCCCTCTCGATGCCTCTCGTCCTGAAGGAGCATCCTCATTCAGTCATCGAACCGTTTCTTTTAGGGCTGTTGCCGGATAACCCGCGAATCCTCGAAGAATGGGGCCGACGTTTTCAGGTCTCCCCACACAACGCCTTCAGCATCATCAGCCACGTCGGTGAAGACTGCGCGGGAGCTGTTCAGTTCCTACGTGACGAGAGCGAGCATCAACAGGCCACTGGTCCCCAGCCATCTCGGGTGAACTGGATCGACGATCAAGAACTGTCAAGACGCCTTACTCTGCTTCTGGAAAATCACGGAAGTACCCGGCTTGACGGGGACAGCGGTCAATTCAGCCTCGCAGGGGCTCAGCCGAAGCTGGCGCTGCACCGCCACCCGGTCACAGGCGCTTGGGGCGTGCCGGAGGGAAGCACGCCGACCACCCACATCCTCAAACCCGCCACCGGAGAATTCGGTGGACACGCGGAAAACGAGCATTTCTGCCTGCTCCTCGCGGCGGTCATCGGGCTGCGCACCTGCCAATCGTCCGTCATCCATTTCGCCGGTCACGCGGTCATTGTCATCGAACGTTATGATCGGCTGTGGCGGGGAGATCGCTGCCACCGCGTCCATCAGGAGGATATTTGCCAGTCGCTGGCCATCCACCCGGACAGGAAGTATCAGAACGACGGCGGTCCCGGCGCGCGCGATATCGCGGCATTGCTTCGTGACCAATCCACCGAGACGACCATCGATCTTGCCGCCTTTGCCGATGCACTCATCTTCAACTGGCTGATCGCAGGCACCGATGCTCACGCCAAGAACTTTTCCCTGCTCATCGCCCCAGGGCCGCAGATCCGGTTGGCTCCTCTCTACGACCTCGCTTCCGCCTTGCCATACCCGCAGCGCATTGATCTTCAGAAGGCGAAACTCGCCATGAAAATTGGCGGTAGTTACCGCCTGCGTGAAATCCGCCGCAGTCATTGGGAGTCGTGCGCGCGCGATCTGCGCATGCCTGCCAGCGATATCATCGCACGAGCCGAATCCATGATCGAACGCATGGTGCAAGCCGTTCCCCAAGTCGCCGGCCTGCTCCATACCGAAGGAATCGACGAACCGGTCGTCGGGCGGCTTGTCGATGCGCTCGCCGCCCACTCCCGCGTTTGCCTAGAGCGTCTAGCGAATTCGAACGAGTGACAGCGCAAGAGATGTGCGGATTTAGGTGATCTATCAAAAATTAGCGGATGGACCACAGGAATAACAGATTTTTCAGATTTTATAAAAAGTCAGACTTTTTATAAAGATATAACTTGCGTTCGTGAATCTGCCCCTCTAATCTTCGAAACATGAGCGTGAGCAACCGCAAGAGATGGATTGTGCCGTGGAAGAATTCCCGGACTAAACCGGCAATTTACCACTGCATCAGTCGGGTCGTGGATCGGAGCTTTGTTTTCGAGCAAGATGAACGTGAGCATTTTAGGATGCTCATGCGGATGTGCGAGAAATTCACGGGCTGCCGGGTGCTGTCGTACTGCATCATGTCGAATCACTTTCACCTTCTCCTTGAAGTACCACCGATGCCGGAGGACGGAATTTCGGATGATGAGTTCTTAGAGCGACTGGGAGCATTTTACACGCCCGCCTACGTGGCGCAGGTCGCGCAGGAAATGGCAGCGCTTGCGGAGCCTCGCGTACGGGGCGAGTTCGAAATGGCACCGGTCGATGATAACGGCGTACCGCTCACGATGGAGCAGGAAATGGCCATGGCTCAACAACAGGCGGCCCGTCAACTGACTGAAATACGTAACCGCTACACACGACGGATGC
>VFJU01000018.1 GCA_009885905.1 Verrucomicrobiota bacterium | reverse complement strand
TGGTCAATCGACTGGGAATGGATCCGTGGTTCGCGAGTTTGGCGGTGGTCGGGATCGGTGCGTTGGGCGGCGGTTTCAACGCGGTATTGATCACGCGACTGAACCTACCACCGTTGATCGTGACACTAGGTACTTTTTCACTTTTCCGAGGTTTGGCGGAAGCGCTTACCCGCGGGGCGGAATCATATTCTGGCTTCCCTCCATCGTTTCTGGCGTTAGGGAATTCGGATTTCGCGGGCGTTCCTGCCCAAGTGTGGATTTTTATCGGGGTGGCGGTCGGTATTTGGTTGCTGGTGCATCGGACGACCTTGGGTCGTTCGTTTCGTGCCATCGGTTACGCGCCGGAAGGGGCACGTTATGCGGGGATTCCAGTCGCCCGCAACACGAGCATCGCTTACATGATTGCAGGGGCCGTAGCGGGAATTGCAGCAGTCATTCTCGTTGCACGTCTCGGCGAGGCTCGTGCGAATGCTGGGATTGGCTACGAATTGCTGGCGATTACGGCGGTGGTACTCGGTGGCGTCAGCATCTTTGGTGGTTCCGGTACGGTGGCTGGCACTCTTCTGGGTTGGGTCGCTCTGGCGATTCTGAATAACGGCCTAACAAGAATTTCCGACTACCGCATTTTCGAGCAGCCCGTGGCAAGCGTCGCCCGGGAGCTTTCAGGACTCCTCACTGGTTTGCTACTGCTCACCGCACTTTCCCTTGGGGCATTGACAAAAACGCTGGCGGTCCGCCGCGCTCGTAAGCAGTCTCTTTCGGACACTTCTCCTAACCTAGTAAAATCATGAAACGCAAAACCCTCATCGCCGCCATCGCGATAATCGCCACGCTTCCTTTCATTTCTTGCAGCAAGTCGAAATCTAGCAGCAAGCTCACCATCGCTCTGCTTCCAAAAAGCAAAGGTAACCAGTACTTCGTCACTTGCGAAAAAGGCGCACGTGCCGCTGCCGATGAACTTAACGCTGAGCTTAAATTCGATGGCCCGATCAACTCGGACCCCGCCAAACAAAATGAAATTGTCGAGAACTGGATTACCGATGGCGTCGACGTGATCGCTGCGGCATGCGAAAATAAAGATTCCATTTCGACTGCGTTGAAAAAGGCACAAGCGGCTGGAATCAAAGTGGTGACCTATGATGCAGACGCCAACACGGATGC
>VFJU01000263.1 GCA_009885905.1 Verrucomicrobiota bacterium | reverse complement strand
TCCGATCCGAGCTGGCTTACAACCACCTAGTGGCCGCTGGCGTGTATCGTCCGCATGCGGAAGAAGTTTCATAAAATTTACAATTGATTGAGTGATAATAGCAAAATCCACAGAGGAGCGTCCACGACGCTGGGAAAAAGCCCGCTGGACCTGTCGAGGGTCCAGCGGGCTTTGAAAGAACTTCACGGCGTGGGGCCGGGTTCTGAATGCTCTGGAGTCGTTACTGCGCTGAGACGCGTACGAAGAGCTTGTCCTCCGTAAGTGGCGCTCCCGGCAGGGTGACGACCACGGTTTGATTGCCATTTCCGTCAACAGCCCCTGCGACTTGGCTTGCACTTGCCGATGACCAACTGCCAGCGGCCAGAGTGGTGGACTTCAGGACGGTGTAGGTGAGTCCAGTGCCCGAGCGGCGTTGATAGCTGAACTGGCCGGTGGTTTGGTCCAACTGCACGAGGATCGGATTGACCGAAGAGCCGCTGAGCGGGTCGAGGCCGTAGGCGAATTCCTGCTGGTTGGCGAGGCCGTCGTTGTCGTTGTCGCCAGCGGGATTGGAGACATCCGCAGGCAGGTAGATGGCCGCCCAAGTGTCGTAGGGACTCGCTGGTGGTGTGCCACCGACGGTGAGGGTACCGCCGCCGGTGATGCGTCCGGATGGATCAGAGGAGGTGTAATTCCCATCTGCTTTCACCACACCGTTGATGGTGAGGGCCGCGACGTATTCCGTGCCTACGAAGTTGAGGTTCAGGATGGCCGTCGAGTCGCTGCCGATGACGACGCCGGAGGCATTCGCCAACGTGTTGGTGGCGGTGAGGCTGAGGGTGCCCTTGTTGATGATCGTGCTGCCCGTAAAGATGTTGTAGCCGCCGAGGACGACGGTACCGGTACCGGACTTGGTCAGGCCGGTGACGCCTGCGCTAGAGTTGGCGATGGTGGAATTGATCGTCAGGGAGCCAGCTCCATTGTTGATCACGACCAAGTCCTTGTTCGCCGAGGTGGCGGCGCTCTTGAAGGTGCCACCGGTGATGGTGAGACCGTTAGAGGCAGTGACGGCTGAGCCAACGAGAACACCACCAGTGGTGATGGTAAAGCCGGTGGCCGTGATGGTACGCGACTCGGCGAGATTGCTCTTCATGGCGGTGGGGGACGAATCGGCGGCGAGCACTGTATCAATCAGTGTGGCCACGGAGCTATTAGGAGCACCGAGGGTCGTGGCGTCGTTCAAGTTGTTGGAAGCGCTCTCGATCCAGGTGTTAGTGGCATCCTTCGCTGCCCAGTTGTTAGCACCGGCGATGGCGTAGGCCACGCCGCTGTCGAGCAGGGTCGTCGAGGTGCTGCCGCTGCTGGTGAGGATCCCGTTGGTGGCGGAAAGCGTGCCGCTGGAGTTCAACTGGACCGTGGTGCCGACGGCGCGGGTGATGGCCCCGAGGTCCACCTTGGCTCCAGTGCCGTTGTTCAGCGACGCGGTGATGGTGGAAGCGCCGGTGGTGAGAGCGGTGCTGGCGAAGGTCTGGGCGCTGGAGGGATTGAAGGTGACCAGTGCAAAGTCCGTGCCGGTGGCGGCGGGTACGGTGCTGGAAGCGACGATGATGGTT
>VFJU01000358.1 GCA_009885905.1 Verrucomicrobiota bacterium | reverse complement strand
TTGGAGATCGCTGCAGCTGGTGAGTTAGGGGAGGGGGAAGCAGCGGTGACGGAATCACCATCAAGAATTGCTAAAACACCACCAATAAGGGCTTTTTCGCCTTCTTTAATTAAAATATCCGTTAATATTCCGTCATCAAACGCTTCCATTTCCATGGTAGCTTTATCGGTTTCAATTTCTGCTAGGACGTCGCCGATTTCCACGGTGTCGCCAATTTGTTTGTGCCACTTGACAAGGGTGCCCTCGGTCATGGTGTCCGAGAGTTTAGGCATTTCGATGTTCACAGACATGATATTTTTAGGAAGACGACGCGCGGAGAGAATGAGAAATCGCTGGAGTAAATCCAGTCTTTTTCGTGAGAGAATGAGGTACGAAAAAGCGCGGGGAGTTTCAGTCTCCTCCGCGCTTAGAAATGATTCAAATTAAGCTCAAGGTGCGATGGCCACAGCGGCTTTGCTGATTGGAAGTGGTTTCATGGTCGGGATTAGGCCGAGATTCGGGCTACCAGATGACCCTTGGACGCTCGACATCCGCATGGTTTCTTCGGATGTCGTGCCGCAAGCATCTTTCTTGGAGCAATAATAACGAACGCAGGACGGGCGTTTGATAGGAACGCGCTTGGTCACCGTCTTGTAACGGGGAACTCTTTCTTCGATAGTCTCGACCATGCCGCCTTTGCCGCTCTTGGAGTCACCTGGAGTGACAACTTGTTTAGTGACGATATCATAGTAGCAAGTCTTCACCTTGCGAGTTTCTGTCCGGAAACCTGCGTATTGGTCGGTGTAGCCAAACATCGAGCAGCAGGATGAGAAGCCGAGCGAAACGGCGATGATAGAGCCAAAAAGAGCTAAGTTTTTCATGGAGTTAGATATAGGTATATGATGCGAGATATATAAAGATTCACATGCAGCAGCACGATGTTAGGCTGAGTGCTATGCCGGCGGCACTGAGAAAGACAATGAGTTTTAAGAACATCCTCGTCATGTTAAGAAGCGCGAGTGGCTTGGCAATCAAAATTACGTTGCCAACTTTTAGATCATGGGTGTCACTGTGGGGTAGGCGAGCGGGTTTACCGAAGGGTCAGAACCTTGTCCACGATCCGTTTTGGATTTGGAAGTTGTTCATGCTCAATGTGTGGTGAATAAATTGCCGGCGCATCAATCGAGCAAACTCGCTTGATTGGCGCATCCAAGTGGTCGAATGCGTGTTCCTGAATGAGCATGGCCACCATCGCAGAAACACCGCCAAATGGCTTGGATTCGTCGACGAGGACTACGCGGTTGGTTTTCATCACTGTTTTTAAAATGGCATCGACATCGAGTGGTCGGATCGAGCGGAGGTCGAGAACCTCGGCATTGACCCCATGATCTCGCTGGAGAATTTCCGCGGCGGCGAGGGACTGGATCACTGAGCGTCCGTGGGCGATAATCGATACATCGGCTCCTTCGCGCTTGATTTCAGCAAGGCCCAGGGGAATCACGAAATCACCGTCCGCGGGGTCTGGAACTTCGCCGGAGTTGCCGTAAAGCAGGGTATTTTCCATGAAATAGACTGGATCGTTGTCGCGGATGGCGGCCTTGATTAGTCCTTTGGCGTCGGCGGGGGTGGCAGGTGCGCAGACTTTTAAGCCAGGAAATGCGGCGAATAATCCCTCGGGGATGTGTGAGTGAGTCGCGCCTACGCCAGTGCCGCCATTGGCGGGTCCACGGACGACGATGGGGCAGTTGCAAAGCCCGCCCGACATGTAGCGCACACAGGCCGCGTTGCTGACAAGTTGGTCAAATGCAACCGAATGAAATGACCAGAACATCAATTCCATCACCGGACGGACGCCAAGCATCGATGCGCCGATGCCCATGCCGATGAATCCAGCTTCTGAAATAGGCGTGTCGACCACGCGTTTATCGCCCCATTTTTCCCAGAGGCCTTGGGTGACTTTATAGGCGCCGTTGTATTGGGCGACTTCTTCGCCCATGAGGACGACGTTTGGATCGCGAGCGAGCTCTTCATCAAGCCCTTCTCGGATTGCTTCACGGTAGGTGAGTGTGCGAGACATAGAAAATTGTAGGTGTTGGTTGCGGTAAGCGATTGGCGGGATGGGTCAGCTTTCCGTTCTTAGTCGTTGAAAAAGTGATGACCGATCTGCGAAGCCGGCGTGTTGTGATCGGACTCCCAGTAGATGTCTGTGCTGATATCGGCGACGGTCGGGGCGGGGGATTCGTCAGCAAACTTCGCGGAGGCCGCGGCTTCATTTTTGGCATCCTGATGGATTGATTTGGAGAGCTCTTCGGTAAGCACGCCTTCCGCTATGAGTCGGCGCTCAAATACGGTGATGGGATCGTGGTTCAGTTTGTAGTCTTCAATTTCCTCTGGTGTCCGGTACTTTTTCGCCCGGGAATCCGCCACGCTGTGACCGTAGTAGCGGTAGGTATCGATTTCTAGGACGGTGGGCTTGTGCTCTTTGCGAGCACGTTCCATGGCGATTTGCGTCTTAGCGCGGACCTCGTAGAGATCCGAGCCGTCGATCACGTCCCATTCGATGGCGTAAGCTTCCGCGCGCTGGGCGAGGCATCCGTTGTATGCCGAAGAGCGTTCCTGCGAGGTTCCCATCGAGTAACCGTTGTTCTCGATGATGTAAACCACTGGAATTCCAAACAAAGCAGCGATGTTTAGGGACTCATGGAAGGCACCTTGATTTACCGCGCCATCGCCAAGATAGCATAGGCAGCAGCCCTCGCGACCGAGGTATTTTAGCCCGTAGGCGAGACCAAGACCAAGCGGTGTTTGCCCCGCTACGATACCGTGGCCACCCCAGAAATTTTTATCCGGCGCGAAGAAATGCATCGAGCCACCCTTGCCTTTTGAGCATCCGGTCTGCTTGCCATACATTTCTGCCATGCATTCGTTCATCCCCATTCCTACAGCCAGCGCGTGACCGTGGTCGCGGTAGGCGGTGATGAAATGATCGTCCGCACCCCCTAGCGAAATGGTGCCAACGGCGACCGCTTCCTGGCCGATGTAAAGATGGAGGAATCCCCCCATTTTGCCTCCGTTGTAGTATTTTAGAGCCGCCTGTTCGAACCTACGAATCCGAACCATCTGGGTGAACAACTCGATCTTGCGGGCGGGTGTGAGCGATCGGTTGATAGGGGAGCTTGCGAAATCAAGGGTAGAGGATGTTGCGCTGATCATGGTAGACATGGAAAAAAGATAGGGATGCTGGACCTCACTTCACTGGGAGCGGCTGGCGAGCAGAAATTTTGACTTGTGGTAAACGAAGTTGGGCGCAAACGAAGATGCCGGTGAAGAGCAGATTTGCTGCGGCGAGGTTGCGTAGGAAAACCCACGAGGGCAGGGGAGATCCGGTTGGACCCGCCCAAATGGATTGCCAAAACCCAGTCAGGTTTTTGGGGTACATCGGGTCACCGATCCAGGCTATTCCGTTGGTGATGAGGTGGAAAATACCAGCCGCGAGGACAGATCCGATGAGCAGCATAGGAATCCCCCGAGTGCTCAACGCTTTACCCAAGGCAAAGGTCGCTGCCAATGCGACCAAGGTCGTGAGAAAAATGGACGCATCGGAAACTGGGCCCATTCCGAGCGGATACGTGATCGCCCAGATGCCAAGCGGCAACGCAAAACCCCTCCATCCTGGCGCCAACAGAGCACCACAGAAAAACAAGGCGGCCAATGGCTGGAAATTTGGTAAAGTTTCCGGCAACAGGCTCCCGACCACTCGGAAAGCGATTAGGATTCCAATGATGAGGCAGAGCGGAAGGTAGCGTTGCATGACGTGAGTAGACTTGTTGATTTTTTCCGGCGCGGCTAGACCAAAATCTTCATATTGAAAAGGTTTTTTTAATCACTAGAATCGCCCAGTGAGTTCGTGCTTGGTTTGGGGTCTTTTCTCGTAAGCACTTTACTGACGCAGTACGCAAAATTGTTCCACGTGGAACAGGCGTTTTTTCCGAGCTTGAGCCTTAGCTCGGAACGGTTATGTTCCGCGTCCTGCGATGTTTCAATACCCAAAATTCTACGATGTGATTGTGATCGGTGCTGGCCATGCCGGCGTCGAGGCGGCCATGGCCGCGGCCCGACTGGGCGCCCAAGTGGCGGTGCTCACGCAGAACTTGGACACCATCGGCCAAATGTCCTGCAACCCCGCAATCGGCGGATTGGCAAAAGGACACATGGTCCGTGAGATCGACGCGCTGGGCGGTGCTATGGGGCTGAACACCGATGCCACAGGCATCCAGTGGCGGATGCT
>VFJU01000013.1 GCA_009885905.1 Verrucomicrobiota bacterium | reverse complement strand
TTGTTAGCATTGTCAACATTGCGAACCCACCAACTGCGTAACAAATCAAAGGCAATACGGTGTGATGTGCTAGATCTTTCACTTTACCCCAGTTATCCATTAGATCGAATTCCGGACTCGTCATGCCGAAAAGTGGAAACAAATTCATCCTCGCGCCCAGATAGACGAGCATAATAGCCCCAAGGGCAAATCCTGGAATCGAGTAACCAAGAAAAATCAACACCGAGCTCGAAGTGTCGATAAAAGTCCGATGCTTCAACGCCTTTAAAACACCCAAGGGCAGGCAGACTGAATAAGTGATAATCGCCGTGAGAAATCCAAAATAAACTGCAACAGGCATACGCGCCAAAATCATTTCGTCCACGGGGTCGTTATATACCGTTGATCGACCAAGATCCCCTTGGATCAGGCCTGCAAAGCGCGTCTGATAGACAACGACCCTAGGCGGGTAGGATGGTTCTTCGCGAGCATCTGGGTTACGCCGTTTGTATCGCTCTTGCCGGTCGCCCTCGGTTTCGTAGCGGACCTTCCAACCCTCCGCAGATATTGATTGGCCTGTTTCTGCAAATATTGCCGAAACAATCTTGCCGTCTGCACGACTCACATGGACGAGGCGCCCATCTCCGCGCAGCACAACGACCGCCGTGGAGTCCATATCCACACTGCCGCCAATGGTTTCTTCGCCATTGCTACCGAATTCGCCTTTTGAAATTCGACTCTCACGGGGGGCAATGCCAAGCCACTGACCGTAACCAATTAAAACATTCTTATCGAGACCGAATTGTTCTTCCAATTCTTCTAACTGGTCCTCACTGAGTCCGCCCTGAGATTGACCCGATGACCCGCGCTTGCCACCTTGATCAGCTCCTCGTGATGCCTCTTGCAACATCCTATCCATCGGACCACCGGGTACGAAGCGCGTCACCATAAAAACGAGTAGTGTGATGCCGATCAAGGTCGGCGGAATTAACAGGAGCCGTCTGAGGAAGTAACTTTTCACAGGATAGTCGTTGGTGTTTTTAATCGTCTGCAAAAATCATGCAAGCGTGAGAATGATTGTTTTTACCACTGGCGGCGATTTTTAAAAAAAACGCCTGTATTTCAATCTGGAGCGGTCATGGTCGGGGCCGTGACCTTTCGTAGTTATTTATTAATTTTATCCCCTTGCTGGTTCCTTCTGACTTGTTGCCAGAAAGAATCCGAGGTTGAACGTGCAAACCGCGAGGGAATTTTACTTATTGGAAACTCAAGTGAACCGAAAGGCTTAGACCCTCACATTGTCTCTGGAGTTCTTGAGTCTAATATTCTTCGAGCTCTGTTTGAGGGCCTTATCACCAGCGACCCAGAAAGTGACACGGCCACTCCAGGCGGTGCGGCCAGTGAAGTCACACCAGATGCAACCGCTACCGTCTGGACAGCAAAGCTAAGGTCTAACGGAAAATGGTCTGACGGAATGCCTGTCACCGCAAGCGACTTCGCATTTTCATACGAGCGCCTTTTGACTCCAGAACTCGGGGCGCAGTATGCCGAGATGCTCTATTTCCTCAAAGGAGCTGAAGAATTTAATAAGGGTAAAACCAAAGACTTTTCGACCGTTGGGGTGCAAGTAATTGACGACCTAACACTGCAACTCACCCTACGTGGCCCTACCCCATACTTCCGGGAAATTCTCAAGCACTACACGTGGACCGCGGTTCCTCGCCATGTAGTGTTGAAGCATGGAAGCATCGGTCAACGTGGCAACCCATGGACCCGCAAAGAAAATATTGTGTGCAACGGTCCCTATCGGTTGAAATCATGGAGGCGTACTGACCACATCGAAGTGGAACGTAACCCGTTTTATTGGAACGCGGCGAATGTCACCCTCAACGGTATTCGATTTCTACCCATCACCAATCTTTACACTGAAGCGAGAATGTTTCGCGACGGGCAACTCCACATGACCTACGCGGCTACTTCCGAAGTCGTCGACATGATGAAAGCGACAAACCCTTCCGCTCTCAGGCAGGAGCCATATGTAGGCACGGGATTTTTCCGTTTCAATACGACACGCAAACCGTTGAACGATCTTCGCGTGCGCAAGGCTCTAAGTCTCGCCATCGACCGCGCTGCGATCTGTAACACGGTTTTCCGTGGATACACGCCTGCTTACGCGATGACGCCACCCATGGGTGATTACAAACCACCTCAGCTGTTAGGATTTGATCGAGTACTGGCCAAGCGACTTCTTGATGAAGCCGGCTATCCGGGCGGGAAAGGATTTCCTCGACTCAAAGTGCTCATCGCGAGCAAAGAAACTGCGGCAACACTTGCCCAGGCGGTGCAAGCCATGTGGCGTGATACCCTTGGCATAGAAGTCGAAATCGAAAACAAAGAATGGAACGCCTATCTTGTGGCCATGCAAGAACTCGACTACGACATTGCCAACGCAGGATGGGTGGGCGACTACCTAGATCCCCTTACCTTTCTTGAAATGTGGACTCCCGGAAATGGTAACAACCTTACTGGCTGGAAAAGCCCCGAATTTGTAAAACTCCTCCAACAATCTTTTCAAGAAACTGACCCCACAAGGCGCTTAGAAAATCTCTACCAAGCAGAAACAATTCTTGTGAATGAAGCTCCCATAGCACTCATCGCTTGGCAGGCACGTAATTATTTGATCCATCCTTCATTAGAAGGATGGCATCCGTTACTGCTTTCTAACAATCCATACCAGTTCCTCCGTCTCGTACCAGGACGTTGATCCAAGTTCCATGATTCGCATTATTATCAACCGCATCGGACAAGGTATTATCACCTTGTTCGTTCTCGTAACCCTGACATTTTTTCTCGTACGCGCGATGCCAGGAAGCCCTTACACTGGCGAAAAAGCAATCCCTGCGCACGCCCTGAAGCGCATGAAAGAATACACCGGACTCGATAAGCCCGTCACGGTGCAATACATAACCTATCTGAAAAATCTCGTTTTTCACCAAGACTTGGGCGACCTCATTAAGAAGGATGGAGTAAAAGTTTCTGAAATTATCGAGGAGTCATTTCCTGTTTCACTGGCACTCGGTGTGCTGTCCATTGGGATCGCATTAATTATCGGTATTCCCGCAGGTGTGATTGCTGCAGTTAGAAAAAATACCGGTGCTGATTTTGCATGTCTTGCTGCTGCAATGGTTGGGATTTGCTTGCCCAGCTTTGTTATCGGACCATTGCTGGCGGTCACTGCTGGGCTTGGCTTGAAGTCTCTCAATGTTGCCGGATGGGCCTCTCCTAGTGACTGGATTCTTCCGGCATTCACTCTTGGAATCATCAATGCTGCCTATCTCGCCCGCCTTGCACGCGGTGGAATGTTAGATGTGCTATCACAAGACTAC
>VFJU01000299.1 GCA_009885905.1 Verrucomicrobiota bacterium | reverse complement strand
TTACTTAGGCTTTTTGTTTTGATTGTTACAGCCGCAACTCCAACTCTACGAACATGCTCGCAAAACGAATTATTCCTTGTCTCGACGTAACCGCTGGTCGTGTCGTCAAAGGCGTGAACTTTGTGGATTTAATCGATGCAGGTGATCCCGTGGAATGCGCCATTGCCTACAATTTGCAGCAAGCAGACGAACTAGTTTTTCTCGATATCACTGCTTCATCCGACAACCGTAAAACAATGGTCGATGTGGTACGCCGCACAGCAGAAAAATGTTTTATCCCACTCACCGTTGGTGGCGGCATTAGGACAGTTGAGGATATGCGCGAAATGTTACTCGCAGGCGCCGACAAGGTTGGCGTCAACACCTCTGCCGTTGTTGATCCTAAACTAATCGATGCTGGGGCCAGAGCATTTGGCAGTCAGTGTATCGTCGTCGCCATCGATGCGAAACGCGAAGGTCCGGGAAAGTGGGGTGTCTACACTCACGGCGGTCGCAGGGCGGTCGGGATCGATGCCATGGAATGGGCCAAAGAAGTTTGGAGGCGTGGGGCAGGAGAAATTCTGCTGACAAGCATGGACGCAGACGGCACACAAGCCGGTTACGACATCGAGCTTACTGCCGCAGTTTCGTCTGCCGTTAGCATTCCGGTCATTGCCAGTGGCGGAGCTGGGAATTTAGATCACATGGTCGACGTTCTCAACAGCGGCAAAGCAGACGCTGTTCTGGCAGCGAGTATTTTTCACTTCGGGATGCATACGGTCGCAGAAGCAAAATGCTATTTTAAAGAGCGCGGCGTGCCAGTGAGGCCAATGATTACTTAAGAGCAGATCATTTTCCTGCAACGGCCTTGGTCAGATTTACTTAGAGAAGTGATATCTGCTGACGAATATATTCTGATAGAGCAACACGCCATGGTCTCGGCGGGTGACCGAGAACCTCGGACAAGCGATAGGTACTCATTGCGGTGTAGCATGGCCGCAATGCCCGAAAGCTGGTCATTTCAGACAAGGTTTTTTTTTCGACAATTGGAATTTTTCTAATGACTCCACTTTTTGCCATTTCTTCAACGACGACTGTTGCAATGCCATGCCAACTAACAGGTTCACCAGAATGACATGCATGAAAAATCCCTGTAGATTTATGTTCAACAAGGTGCTGTGCCCAATCCGCGAGGTCTAGCGTGTAGAGTGGCAGAGAAAATTTATCTACCACGGCAGCTAAGCGTTCACCTGCTAGAGCTGAGTGGAAGATCTGATCAATAAATGAAGGCTTTTCTGGCCCAAATACCCATGAGACCCGAATCACGCTATTTTGAGACGACGAGAGAACAGAGAGTTCGCCAGCTAGCTTGCTCTGTCCGTAGACGTTCACGGGACAGGGTACGTCGGTCTCGTTGAGAAGTCCTTCACTTTCTCCTCCAAATACATAATCCGTGCTGAAATGAACTAACCGAACACCACGCCGAGATGCCCAAGCTGCAATTTCTGCAGGCGCCTCTGCATTCACTCGCATCGCTAGTGTGGGGGAGTCTTCACACACTTCGAGTGAGGTGACAGCCGCGGGATTGATGAAGACGTCGCACTCCAAACGGTCCAAGGCCTTGGAGAGTGAGCGAGGGTCTGCAAGATCGCAAATCTGACGCGGTAAAGGAACAACTTGGTGGCTAGCAGAAAAATACTTTACCAGTGCGGCGCCGACCCGTCCCGTTGTGCCAGTCACTGCGATCCGCATTGGCTCAGAGCAGACCCTGTTCGCGTAACTGTTCTTCAACCTCGTTATAGTCTGGTGCCACAAT
>VFJU01000510.1 GCA_009885905.1 Verrucomicrobiota bacterium | reverse complement strand
TGCGCCACCGTCGTTGAGGCGGAAGGTGATTTGGTCGTCACCGCTATAATTCACCCCTGGAGTGTATAAAATTTGTCTTCCTGTGACGCTGGCCGTGCCGTTCGTGGGGGCGGTGACGATGAGTCCGGTCAATAAATCGCCCTCTGGATCACTGCCATCTAACGTGAACGTGACAGAGGAATTTTGCGCGGTTGTGACCGTTTTCGCAATCGCCACCGGTGAGTCGTTGACTGGAAGAATCGTGATCAGGACGGTTGCAACCGCAGAGGTGACTTGGCCATCGTTAACAACAAATGTTAGGCTATCAGTTCCGTAGTCGTTTGGTGCTGGCGTGTAGGTCAAGTTGGGGGCGACGCCCGTGAGTTGGCCGCGGGTTGGAGAATTAACGACCGAATATGTTAGGGCGTCTCCATCCGTATCGGTGCCTTGAAGAACTAAATTGAGGGGAGTATCTTCGTTGACGGCGAGTGAAGCGTTCGATGCGACTGGGTCCTGGTTGGTGACCAAGGGAACCACCACGATCGGCGGGACGACTGGATCTTGGATTACGTTCAGTTCTGCGACGCTCATTACGCTGCTGTTAGGATTTGCATCGGCGAGGCTTCTGAAGCGGATAAACTTGGCACTTGTTTGTGCAAAGCGGACTTCTTTTAAATCGTGAGTGTTAGGAAAAGTTCCGGTAGCGACTGGACTGCCCCAGTTGGTTCCGTCCGTGCTCACGTAAAATTCGTATTGTCCAACGGTTCCGTTCGAGTAGTTGTCTTGGCGTGGTAGGTAGCTGAAGCCGTTAATTATTTGTTCGGTTCCCAAACTCACTTGGATTTCGTGGGGGCAAACCGGTGGGTTCGAAACATCCCACAACGTGTGCCAGAAGGTATTGGGATTTCCATCAACCGCCAGGGCCGCAGCCCATTGGGTGGGGTCTTCGCTGTCGACGTATATTACGGTTTTGCCCGTGGGGGAGGTGGTGACCACGGTTGGCGGAACGACGGTTCCGCTGGTCGTAAACGAGTAAGAAACCTCATTTGAATTCAGGCTTTGGGCCCCAGCTGCGTTGACGGCGGCAACGGCGAAATAGTAGGTGGTGCCCTCGACAAGATTCGGCACAGATATCTCGGTGACCAGTCCCGTGGAAATCACGTTCGTGTACGCGCCGGAGGCCGTTCCGTAGCTGAGTTTGTAGCCCACCAAGTCGGTCTCGGGATTCGCGTCCCATGCCAAGGTCACGGCAAATGATGCAAATACTGGTGTGGTCACGAGCCAGTAGGACCCGATCAAGATTAGTTTCCGCAGCTTGTATGCTAGGGATTTGGGCAGGACGCGGGAAAAAATTCCGACGACATTGAAGCTGGCGAAGTGCTTTGGTGACAAAGCTCCGCCCAAGTTGGCCCAAGGGGCCAGTTGGCTGGTTTTCATGGCTGGTTGTAAGGGTGACCTAATGGGACTCGACCCTCCCGTCTTTGGTCTTCAGAGCAGGACTCTCTGGAGAGACGGACAACCTGGTTCGGATCTTGGCGAAACTGCTGGGAGACTTACTCCAGACAGATTGC
>VFJU01000363.1 GCA_009885905.1 Verrucomicrobiota bacterium | reverse complement strand
GCTCAACCAAAGCCATCGGCGCAATGGCAAACGTGAAGCCTTTCGCGCTACTCACCGCGCAGGCAAAAACCACCTCAAGCGGACGCGATGCAACAAATACCGACGGAAGATTCAACGGCAAACCATGGACTTTCGCACACGCTAACATTGGTTCATCCTCTCAAAAAATGAACACCGAACACTCGGCAAATCACTCCCACGAAATCGACTTGCTGCTGGTGGACAATAACGCTGCCAACGATCTTGTTTCGGTCGATCTACAAGGGCGTTCGTCATTCATCACCGGTAACACGAGCTTCAACGGCTCAAAGTTCGGCGCGATTTACGACATCCCACTCGCTCCCGTCCAAACCTTGGCCGGCCTCAACGGCGCTAACCCAGGAGGCTCGTCCGGCTATCTTCCGCGTTTCGCTCAGCCAATCGGAAATTCTTGGGCCCACCCAATTATTTCCACCGATAAAATTTCGGAGATTGGCCCTAGCGGCTACAATTATTTAGACCATTCATTCCTAAGCAATCTCGCACTCTACGATGGATTCTATTTCTCGGGCCTCGCCGACCAAACGGGAAGTTTCGGCACAAGTAAGGATACCAAAGCACTTGCCACCAGTTACACCAACGGGACCCCACTCGACGATCCAAGAATGGTTCTTCATCTACCTGACGGAAAAAAACTCAGCGAATTCTCATCCACAACCACCGATGCCACCGGCTACCAAAAAATCGCAGCATGGCAAACGATGAATGGAGCTTTCAATATCAACTCAACCTCAGTCCCCGCATGGAAGGCAATGCTGGCATCAATCCATGATGGCCAAGCAGTGCTAAACCAACGTGCCGACACCGCGACAAGTCTAACATCTCTAAAATCGGCTGGTACCGGTAAAGCTCGTATCAGTCGGATGCGCCTCCCCGCATCAACCTCCGCAGCCGACGGAGCCGCTCCTGCAGACGGTTTCTGGCTCGGCCCACGCGAATATTCGGACTCACAACTTCAGACGCTCGCAGAAAATATTGTCACGCAAGTCCGTCTTCGTGGCCCATTCCTCTCAATGGCAGAATTCGTGAACCGTCGCCTCGGCAGCGACGACAAAGCGCAACGCGGCGCCCTGCAACAAGCGATCGATGATTCGAATCTCAACAAAGATCTCGCCACCACCGCCAATGCAGGATTTGAAATCCCCTCATCAGCGGTCGCTAAATATAAATACGCTAACACCACGGCGGGCAGCGGTTCAAGTTACCAAGGAGCTCCCGGATATCTGACACAGGCAGACCTGCTCAACGTATTAGGAAATGCGGCCACCGCCCGTTCAGACACTTTCACCATCCGCTGCTATGGCGAAGCTCGAGACGCGTCAGGAAAACGAACCGCATCTGCCACCTGCGAAGCAGTCATCCAACGCACACCTGAATGGATAGATTCAGCAGATACAGCGGATAAACTCGTCACCTCACTCACCAGTTCAAACAATAAAAACTTTGGAAGGCGTTTCGTCATCAAATCTTTCCGCTGGCTGAGTTCGAGCGAAATCTAATAGTTCGCCTCAATCAAATTTATCTCCTCACTTGTCATGCGTTTTTTCTCGGTGTTGCTTTTGATCTTTTCTACCACTCTGGTTCACGCTCAGGAGGGACAGAAGGTGAATTGCCGCTTCCTGTGCCTAGACACCAACGCAACACTTCCCACACTACTAACCACTTCTGCGAATGCAGGTGAGATTTCTATCAAGATTTCCCCAGGTGCTATCACTGAGTCGTTCCCTTGCTTCTCTAAAACTACCACTTTCAGTTTTCTCTCTTCTACGGATCGCAAACCAGTCGCTGAGGTGAAAATTCCAGCCAACATGAAGTCTGCAGTCCTCGTATTTTTACCCTCCTCCCCCACCAGCAACGCCCTCCCTTGGAGAATATTTGCCATCGAGGACTCAAGCAAAAATTTCCCCGACGGCGGTGCTTTCGTCGCAAATTTTCACACCGATGACATTCGATTTATCATCGGTGAAAATAAATTAATGCTCAAGCCTACCGGGTTCTGTGGCGTGATGCTGCCCACCAAACGTGACGATTTCAACATGGCTCCCGTGGTATTCCAATTCCAACAAGGCCAAAATTGGAGAAATGCCAGCGAAAGCATGCTACGCTTTCTTCCTGGGATGCATTACTTGATGTTTGCCTTCGTCGAAGCCGCATCTGGGCGACCACGTATCGTCACCTTCCAAGATTCAAAACCTCCCACACCTGCTGGACCACTTTCGCCAGACTC
>VFJU01000127.1 GCA_009885905.1 Verrucomicrobiota bacterium | reverse complement strand
TGTTAGGCGACAGGGTTCCCTTCCCAACAAAGTGACAGATAAATAATTAGGATTCTTCTTGGTGTTTTTTTATGAGGCGTTAAAGTTGTTTTATGCGAAGAGCGAGATGGTTGGCACAGGCACCGCGGAAGGACGTAGAGGGGGGCGCGGAGATGGGGTCTGGTAAACCTGCGATTTATCACTGCATCTCTCGGGTGGTGGACCGGCGATTCGTGTTTGGGGAGCGGGAATGCGAGTCGTTTCGGATGCACATGCGGATGTATGAAAATTTTTCGGGCTGCCGGGTTTTATCTTACTGCTTGATGTCAAATCACTTCCACATTCTGCTCGAGGTGCCGCCGATGGCGGAAACGGGCTTGAGCGACGAGGATTTGTTGAAACGTCTTTCGGGTCTGTATTCCAAGGCATTCGTCGCGGGGGTGGCTAAGGAACTCGCAGACGCGAGAAAAGCTGCGAAGGATGGCACCGGCAGCGAAATAGGCGCGGCGGAAATTCACGCTCGTTACACTTATCGCATGCATCAATTGAGCGAGTTCATGAAGGGCTTGCTCATTCGCTTCACCCGATGGTTCAACCGAACTCATCTGCGCACGGGCACATTGTGGGAAGAACGATTCAAGAGTGTGATCGTAGAAAGCGGCTTGGCGGCGCGGACGATGGCGGCGTACATCGATCTCAATCCCGTTAGAGCAGGGATTGTCAAAGACCCAGCAGAGTACCGCTGGAGCAGTTACGGCGAAGCGGTGGGTGGTGGGGCGAAGGGAAATGGTAAAAAGGCGCGAGAAGGCTTAGTGAGAGCGTATGATTGCGATCAAGGTGTGGGTTTCGAGTCGGAGAAATGGCAGGATGTGTCACGTTTATATCGCCGCCACATGGGGCTGGCTCTGGAGCGGAAACCTGGACGATCAGAGTTGTTAGGAAAAACCAATCGCCGAAAGACTCATCATTCTACAACGCTGAACAAAGTGGAAATGTTAGAAAAAAAAGATAACGAGACCGTATTAAAAGACATGGGGATGGCGAAGATGTTGCACTGCCGAGTGAGATATTTCACGGACGGTGCGGTGATCGGCAGCAAAGAATTCGTCAACGAAGCGTTTGCGAATTCACG
>VFJU01000231.1 GCA_009885905.1 Verrucomicrobiota bacterium | reverse complement strand
TGGATCGACATTTGGCACATCTGCCGGCACGGAAAGTTCCCAAGCCGCGTCGACTTGGCCGAGAAGTTCGGCGCGGGTGGAGTCGTAAGCGGCGCGGTAATAGTCGCCCTTGGCAGCGGCCACCGTCTCGAGTCCGCGACGGGCGGCTGAGTTGTAGTTGTCGATGCGGAGCACGTTGTTATACTCGCGCTTGGCTTCGTCGTAGTTGCCGAGGTTGAAAGCACCCTCCGCCGTATAAAGTTTGCGACGCACTTCGTCGACTTTCTGCGTATGTTCGAAGTCGAGTGCTGGGTTCGTGCGAATCGGGTCCTCGAGGTAACCGATTTCACGCTTGGCGGCCAAGTTGTTCGCGTCCACCGCAAGCACTCCCTCCAAGAGTACGCGAGCCTCAGGATACTTGCCGACCTTGCGATCTTGGATCGCGAGCGCGACGCTGGCATCGCTGAGATGCGCCACGTAAACTGCACGACGATCCGACACCATCGGCGCGTCTGGAAGACGGTCGACGGCTTGGCGATACTTGTCCACGGCCTTTTGATAGTCTCCCTTGGCGTATGCCTCGCGACCTTCGTTCAGAAGCACGTCGGCTTCAGCGACAGCGTCTTGACGACGAATCATTTCGCGTTGGGCTAGACCACTAAGGTTAGATCCGCCATCACCCGCGAGGGTGACGGTGACAGGCATAGAGGATGCCAAGGCCATGAGCGCTAGGGCGGTGCGGTTAGAACGATACATTAGCATTTTTTGCATGAGGTGCGGAGGTTTTCTGGAGATGATTGAGAGATTTGGAAAGCTGAATTTTCAGAGATTTTACTCGGCAGCCTGTGGTTGGCTGCCTTTGTTGATGGAAACGGTCTTTTTTTCGCCACTGGAGTCAGTGAATTCCACTGTCACGAACTCAGGAGTGACGGACTTCACAAGATAGTTTTTCTTGGAACTGTCAGGCGGCAGTGCAAAAGTCATATTTTCTTCAACCTTAAATTCCTTGGAATTGAGGCCCAGCGCCTCGAGCGAAAAGATCGCCGTGCGGTCGTATTTTAAATACTCATTTCTCCGCTCCTCAGAAAGCGGTGACGGAATTTCGTAAACCGTACCTTTTTTGTTCGGTCGTTGGTCTTCGATGCGGACGATGGTCACTTCCATTTCGATGTTGACCTTCTTGTTCATCTCCCTGCGGACTTCTGAACCTAGGAGTTTGAAACGGTCTTTCATTGGCGGTTTCGCGAAGAATAATCCTCCGGGTGCGACCATTTCCGCAGCACTGACTTTGTTGACCCCGCCTTTGGTGTCAAAGTAACTGAATGGGAAACGACCTTCCGAACCATAGCCCGGGCGGATCACCCATCCGAGGCTTTCGTCTCTAACGTACTTCAACTTAGCAATCAACGATGGGACATCCTTTGCATCGTTGGGATCGGTTTTTGCAGTCCATTCTTCGGTGTTAGAAAATCCATCCTCATCTGGATCGCGGTTGGGAGAATCCGCAAATCCGGGA
>VFJU01000375.1 GCA_009885905.1 Verrucomicrobiota bacterium | reverse complement strand
GTAGTGCCGAAATAGGCTTTAAATACTCACTTTTTCGGCTTGGTTTTTATTTTAAATTTTCTTCTTAAAAGCTAAAAAAACCTTGTGGTTAAGTTATTCAAAATAATGCAATTTTTGAAACTGGCCGAGCTTTTGGCTCCCGTCAAGGGGTCGGAGATGTATCTACAAAAAACATCACTAATGCATTAAATTGCAATAAAAGACTGGACTTAAAAAGAAGTTGAAGCATGTTTTTGAAATCCAACGCAGCCCTGCTCAAGGAGTCTTGGTTTGCGATAAGTAAAATTCCCATTCGGAGACCTTCAAACGGGGTGGGACTGCTTCGGTTGGATGGACTTAGAATGAATTTTACAAACCCGATTGTCGTGACCCTAAACACTCAAACTCGTTTCAAGCAGAGAGGATTCGCCCTCATCGTCACGCTTAGCTTGATGATATTGTTGACGGTCATCGCCGTGGGTTTGCTCACCTTGAGCTCCATTTCCCTGCGCTCTTCCGCCAGTGGAGAAGCGAGTGCCCGTGCCTACGCGAATGCTCGCTTGGCGGTGATGATGGCGGTGGGGGAGCTGCAGAGGGAGGCCGGGGACGACCGGCGCATCACGGCGGATGCCTCAATTCTATCCGAGTCGAGTCCACAGCCAAACCTGACGGGTGTGTGGGCGTCTTGGTCGACCAATTCCGCCGCCAAGACAGATCAAGCGGCCCCGGATTATGTCACGCAAAAAACCAAACTTTTTCGTTCGTGGCTGATTTCTTCGCCGCTGCCTGAAGCCCTTCGCAAGCGTGAGTGGGCGGCGGAGACCAAGCCCCCCGCCAACGACCCCAAATGGATTTCACTTTTTTCGCTCAATCGCAACGGCTTCGACTTGGTAGCGCAGTCCGTCCCTCTGCCTCTGGGAGGAATGGCGTGGGCGGTCTCGCAGGAAAACACCAAGGCGAAAATCAATGTCGCTGGACCTGAGACTGATTTGGCAAATGCGGCGCTACAAGTCCAACGCCGCCCATCGCTGGCGCTATCCGCCACACTCAAACAACCCACCAGTGGCTGGAATCAGCGGGCGAACCGTGTGCTTTCCCTCAATCAGGCGTCCCTAGACAGCGCCCTCGCAAACCCAGATCGCGCGGTGACCTTGCGGTCCGGTGCCGCCTACACCACGCACGCTCAGGGCTTGCTGACCAACGCCGTGAAAGGCGGGCTCAAGACGGATCTCAGCCTCGGCTTTGAAATGAGCGATGCAGATTTCGCGAAATCTTCGTGGGACAGCACACCGAACCCATTC
>VFJU01000452.1 GCA_009885905.1 Verrucomicrobiota bacterium | reverse complement strand
ATGTGATGCGACAAGCCAACCAGTAAACTTCCGACGTTAATCCGCGCTCGGTGGAAGAAAAACAACCTCTCAATTACACAAACTAAGCCAACAAAGCCCAATCCCAGCAAAACCCACACCAGCGGGCCACCCTGTTCGATTAACCCGGAAGGTTCCATCAATCCTAAAATCATCTGGCGCAGCCTAAATCGTCCCCCACCCTGCTGGCTA
The DNA here is from genome assembly GCA_009885905.1 of Verrucomicrobiota bacterium. Classification (GTDB taxonomy): domain Bacteria; phylum Verrucomicrobiota; class Verrucomicrobiia; order Verrucomicrobiales; family Akkermansiaceae; genus Luteolibacter. The sequence goes on along the minus strand of VFJU01000452.1, from coordinate 2,822 downwards.
GCACCAAAAGGCGATCTGAGCTTGCCTCCCATGCTCACGATTTCCAATCATGCATCCATGCTTCAAACCGCCTCTGCTCTCAAAATCCTCCTTCATCAAAAATCAATCCGCACGGGTAGCTTTACCCTGGCATCCGGAAAACAAAGCGATCTTTACATCGATTGCAGAGTCACCGCTCTCGACCCCTTCGGAGCGCTCCTCATCGGAGACCTCGGTTGGCACGCTGTAAGATCCAAGATTCACTCAGAAAATCTACAGATTGATGCCATCGGCGGCATGACCCTTGGTGCCGACCCTATTTCACTCGCGGTAGGAATGGCTTCTGCCATCAAAAACCCCACCGAAGCGTTGCAGGTTTTCACCGTGCGCAAAGAACCCAAAGACCATGGCACAGGCAAGCAAATCGAAGGTAATTTCAAATCTGGCGACACCGTGATCGTTGTGGATGACGTCATCACCACTGGTGGCTCAACGCTTAAAGCCATCGATGCAATTGAACGAGCCGGCGGTAAAATCGCGTTTGCACTTGTCCTTGTGGACCGCGAAGAAGGTGGGCGACAAGCGATCGAGGCCCGAGGGGTGCACGTCATCTCGCTGTTTACGCGGACTTCTTTGCTTGCCGAATGATCCCCTCTGGTTTTCTCTCTCCGAGCTGTCAGGGGCCGTGGAGGTTCGGCAAGCGAACCCCGCCAGGCCTTGATTGGAGCAACGGTAGTTTGTCCGGTCTTGCCGCGGATTCCCTGGCAGCACTTCATTCCAGTTAGATTATTTCAACCTCGTTCTGATATTCAAGGATTTTGTTGAATGCGGAGGCGCAGGAACAATTTAGACGTTGGATTCAGCACGCGCAGACTGACTTTTTCGGCATCTGTTCCTATGCTCTGAATGGAGACGTTCTGATAATCTATCCCATTCACAGCAGGCTGAAATAAAGTTAGATTTTCAGACTTTTCCAACACGTAGGTCAAGTCAGTCGTAAGTTTAGAGCGCGTGAATACGAGGTCTGCTTGGCCACTAGAAAATTGAAAAATTGGCAGCCGAGCCATATCCGATTTTTTCGGATTATTACCAAAAAAATATTCTTCCAAGTTACTCACACCATCAGCATCAGGATCATCTGATAGACTTACCATCGTGTCGCTTATTGTAAAAACGAGAGACTTCCATGAATCATAAGTAAGGTGTGGAAATGGAATATCAATCACGGTCCAACCGATGTCTTTCATCTGTGTAAGAGTTAGGTCAAGTTTGCGATCGAGGTTAGGATTGATGATCGGCTCCATCAGTAAATTCGGACTGGCATCGGTGGACCAATGAGAAACTGATGAACCAGTGGAAAGTATCGCAGGGGCATGGAGGCGCTGTTGGCTGTCGTAAACTCCAAAAAATTGACTTAAAATAGGCGTTAAGAAGACTTGGATTCCGGGCATTGCGGCGAGAAACGCGTCGCCGTCCGCTTTGCTCACGAAGACCATTGGGATCGAAATGATCACTGGAACACCATCCACGACACTGTCTCCGCCGGGAGTGATGAGCCCAGTTTCAACATTGTTTGCAATCACCACCGCTATGGCCCCCGCCTGCTGTGCTTTATAAACTTTGTCGTCGAAATTGCAGGCACCACGCCGAATAAAAGCAATTTTACCTAACATTTGCGCTGAGTTCGTGATGACACCGCATGCATCGTTAGGATTACTTGTAACGAGTTCTCCGCTGATTCCTGTGTTAGGAATTGCCGGTCCAAAATCTGCAATTTCAAACGGAATCACTTGCGAAATAGGCCTTGGAAAATTTGCCACCAATTTGTATCCGCTAATGCCAACTTGCGGGGAGAGTTTCTGTGGAAATCCCGCTGTGGTGAATGGCCCAGCCCATGTCAAATTCGGATCATTGATGGCAGAAGCAACACGCTGTAGTGAAGTAAAATTCTCCCACGATCGATTGAATTGCTTGTCAAAAATATAAGCACTAAAGACGTCAATTTGACCTAAAAACAAATTACCCGTTGATCCATTGATAAAACTAATAAAACCTAGTCCATGACCTAACTCATGCAATAACACATCCACAAAATTTGATTTACCTGCGGGAGTAATGCTATCCAGACCATAGTAAAAAATTCCGTTAGAACTTGCCGTAATAGAAATATCATTTAGGCCTACCTCCAAGTCAATTCCAGCTAAACTGTTAGCGAGCGCAATAGGATACCATGTATTCAGGCGCGGTGCGTTAATAAAATTTTGTTGTTGGGATACTGGAGACGCGCCTGCTAGAACGTTAGTTCCAAGGATATCAAAATCTACATCGACTCGGATCGGCACAGGGCTGACGAGAAAAGCCCCCCAAATTACCCCCGCTTTTTGAAGCACCGCAAGACGCTGTGCACCAAGAGTTGTCCCCGGATTACCCCCTACGGGAGCGACTGGAGTCGGATCATTCAAACCTTCTCCAGGTCCATCTCCATTAATAAAATTAAATTCTGCAGCACTTGATTCTAACGAACCTGGTATCAATGTCAGGATAAAGAACAGCAGAAAAATTATTTTAGTATGCATCATTCTAACGATCTAATACCTCCGAGGTTGGTTTGCCATTTAGGGTAGTTGTCATTTCATGATAGTCAAAAAAGCAACGAACCTCTTTTTCACCATCAGGGCGCGTGACCACCGCACTCATGTGCATGAATCTACCGGCAAGATTGACGGATCGCCTCCCGTCCGCGTGAGTGATCACTTGCAACCCGTTAGTCTCGCCACTCATCCGAGCCGCGAGATTCTTTGTTGCCACGGGCAACTCGTTTGAGGCAATTTCGTTTGAGAGTT
>VFJU01000121.1 GCA_009885905.1 Verrucomicrobiota bacterium | reverse complement strand
GCTGGAATTCTTCCTCTTCTCTTCTCTCACGCAGGAAGAGCTCCGCGCCACATCCGGCAGAGCCGGAGCTGCCATCGGCGCGAGCAAAGCTTCGCGCACTCCGGAGTGCGGCACGCTCTGCTGCCGCCTACGGAGGATGGAAGCTCTGCTCCATGCGGGGCGGAGCTCTTCTTCTTCTCTTCTCCTGCGCAGGAAGAGCTCCGAGATGTAGCAATCCACGCCGATGGCGACAAGTGGGCGGACCGCGGCGGGTCGGCCCTACCGTTTTACAAGTACGAGCCAAAAGATACCAATAAGTTCAGCTGAGTATTTTCTCGTGATTTTTTATGTTGATAATTTCAAGACTCATCGGCCTCTGTGATAGACAAATTTTGCGGCGATTATTCAAAATGTATTAGGCGCGTTAACTGAAAATAGATGGATGTTCGTGGAACGTTGATCAACCTGCCAGTGATGGAAACTACGACTTGTTAGAATGAATCAAGCCCGTCGCAGCCGACGCGATGTAATTTATGAGTTGCTGGAAACGTGGAGACTTGCAAAAGTTCTTGCCGTGGTGGAAATTGCCACACTCAAATCCAAATTAAGCGATGACGGAAACAACGAGATTTTTTTTAACCTGCACGGGGTTAGGTTTTTTTGGGTTGCTAGTTTCCTGTGTGGCTCCTCAAGCGACCTCCGGGACTGCTGCGCCATCCGTGCCTTCGCAGGTAGCGGCACCACCACCTGTGCCGCAAGAGCAGCCTGCACTCGTGGATGACGATGTCCGCCTGCCTGACATGCTCGTGCTGCCAGACGAGGGTGATTTTCGTGCCTCTCGTCCGCCTGCGGCGCAATCGGGTGCGGTGATCGCCAAACCACCCTCGAGCCCGCCCACACCGGCGAAGTCGAATGCCGAGTGATTTCTATCGTTGGTTGAAACGCGACATTTCGCGCTGGGCCTCGCGCAGTTCGACGCGCTCTTTCAAGTCTTGGCGTTGGTCGGAGTGAGTTTTGCCTTTTCCCACACCGATCTCTACCTTCACGCGGCGGTCTTTCCAGTAGATTCGTAAAAGCGGCAGAGAACAGCCTTTGACAGCGGTGGCGTTGGCGAGCTTGAGAATCTCGCGCTTGTGCAGAAGAAGACGCCTTGGGCGTTTTTCGGCGTGGTTGTACCACTCGCCAGCCGTTTGCCATGGCTGAATGTTGCAGCCGTAGAGGAAAACTTGGTGATTTTCCACCCTCGCGAAGGCATCAGAAATATTGACTTTACCCGCACGGATCGATTTGACCTCGGTGCCTTTCAGCTCCACTCCTGCCTCAAATTTCTCCGTGATGTTGAAATCCCGCCCGGCTTTCCGGTTGGTGGCGATTTCCGCACTCATGGCAAGGCACGCGTGTCAATCCATGAGGCTCGCTCAGGGCGCGTCCTTATGAATCAAACGGATTTTCCCCTCGATGATTTCGGTGAGGGCGATGTCTGCGACGCCCATACTTGGGCGGGTGGCAACCAACGGAGAACGTCCGCTGTTGAGCTGTTTGACTCGCTGGGAGACCAAGTTGACCAATACAAGTGGGTCGGTGACAATTTCAGAGGCCTTATCAAGGAGATCGCTTTTCATAGGTGAGCCGGGAAATCGCGAATTTGGCCGCTCTTGCTCAAACGACACGACGTTTTTCGGGAGCAGAGACGGTTTATTTTCGCTCAAAATAAAAAATTGGACAGAATTTCCGGAATTATCGCCGGGCTGATGGTCAAACCAGAGAATCGATGGACTGACAAGCCTTATCTGATTCTTTTTTGAGTATTTTTATCTAACAAGAATCACTTGGGCATTAAATCGATTCCAAAGCGCCGGAGAATCACCACGGTGATCCAGAAAAAAGCAATGGTCGCGAGGCAATTCACCGCGAGGGCCGCCCAGAATGACCAGCCGTTTCTCAGCATCCATGGGATGATCAAAAACATCGGCAGGGTGGGCAATACAAACCAGAAGGTGCCCTCGGCGTGATTCGCCAAACGCTCGGTGCTTTGGCCGCCGTGATACATCCAGACCATCGCGATCAACGAGGTCAGCGGCAGGGCGATGAGTAGCGCGGAGAGGCGGTCGCTGACGAGCTGGACCTTGGTGACGAGCACGATGACCACCGCACTGAGTAATATTTTCCCGACATCCAGCGGCGTAAAGGTGAGAATTTTATCCCAGGGTATGCGGTTCATGCGGCGGTGTTTGCTTGCGGCTGCTGCCAAAGTAGCTTTAGCCTGTAGGCATGCAAGCCGTCACTTTTGTTTGTTCACTTCTCGTCGTGTGGCTGGCGGCAGGACCCACGCGAATCACCGCGCAGGAATTTAAGCCCCTAACTGCGGGAGAAAAATCGGCGATCGGTCGGAAAATATGGCAAAACGAATGTGCCGGAAGCGTCGAGGGTCTTACGAGTTGGAACGGCGGCGAGGAGTTCCCATCCCTGGGCATCGGGCATTTTATCTGGTACCCTGCGGACTTTCGGGGTCGCTTCGAAGAAAGTTGGCCGGCGTTTGTGACCTACGCACGGAAGAGCGGCGCCAAGTTACCCAGCGTAGCCTTAGAGGCCCATAGCCCGTGGCGCAGTAAGGCGGAATTTCAGAGAGATTTCTCCAGCGCACGCATGACCGCCTTGCGCACGTGGCTGGCGGGAAACGTGGGATTGCAGACGGATTTCATCATCGCTAGATCGAGAGCCGCATTGCCTAAAATCCTCGCCGCAGCCCCAACGAGCGAAAAAAAACGCATCGCGGCGAACTATCAGAAAGTTGCCTCCACCCCTCAGGGGGTCTATGCACTCATCGACTACGTCAATTTCAAAGGCGAAGGAACGGATATCTCCGAGAGATACCAAGGCTACGGATGGGGACTGATGCAGGTTCTGGGCGGGATGAAGGACGGGCCAGCGGGGGGAGTTGCCGCTCACGAATTCTCAGCCTCGGCGAAAAGGGTGCTCACCCGTAGAGTCGACCACGCACCTCCCGCTCGTGGGGAAAAACGCTGGGAACTGGGTTGGCACCGCCGCTGCGATACCTATGCCAAGAGGCTGTGAAGCAATTGAATTCGGATCGGCTAGGGGTGATCAAGAGGATTTTCCTCAAATCCCGCTGAGCACGAACCCGAGAACAAATGAGGCACGGACAAGAAAAAACCTAGCGGCGGGCTGAGAATTTGCGGCACATCTTTGATGATGCACCTTCTACAGCCACACCGCTAGGCGTGTGTTTTAGACTAAACGACGCAGTAGCCTAATTAAGCTACTTTTTTGCCAGAGAAACGCTTCACAAGAGCAAGCATCCCGATCCCGATCGACGAGAGCAATAGCCCACTACCGGTGTCTGGAACTGGATTCGGAGCCCTGGTTTCAGGCGCCGCCGTGAAAGTGATTGATTGGACCCTGAACGAATCAGCTTTCTTATCACCCGCGAAAACCAACGCCGCTACAGCCCACTTCATTGCAGAAATTGGGGGAGTCGCGTTGTTGATATTGGCGGTGCGGTCTAAACCAGTACCGGTTTGGCTTTCTACCAGGCTCCAAGCGTTGTTGTAGTAGGCAAAAATGGTAATGTCCGTGTCGCCACGGACAAACTGAGTCAATTCGGCGGAATCTAGGATTACGCTGGTGTTAAAGGAAAACACAACACGGTCGAAGTAGTTGGTGTTGTCAATCTCAGCTGAGTCAGCGGAATGAGTATTCCTAACACCGAGACCATCTTCAGGATGTTGATCCAAATGCGTTGATGTCCATTCTACACCTGACGTGGGGTAGGTGCTGGCGGCGTAAGTTTCGGCGTATGCTGTCACCGTGGCGACTGATGTGTCATTGTTAACGCGGGTGTTGCCGTCATCGTTTAAGCCCGATCCTGCTGTTTCCGTACTTTCAGAAGGTTTGCCCCACTTCATGGTGATGGAAACGGCTTCTGCTTTGAATGCGGCGAGACCTAGAACCGTGCCGATGATTGCGATACGGGATAAAGCATTTGCTGACTTGCTCGGGAGGGAGCTTGGTAATTTCATGATTTTTTGAATTCAGTATTTTAATTAAAGGTTTCAAAAGTGTTAGCAAAATAAATACCATGTTTTATAATGGTGTTAGTTTTCGCTATTTTGTTTTCATAACAATCTTATTTTAAGATGATTGTTAGACTAAAAATAATTAATTTTATATTTAGTTATACAAATCAGCACTGGGAAGCTGCCTGAAAGTGTAAGGTTTTCTGACACTTGGTGCGAATCTCGCAGGCTGAAATGTGTATTCTAACCCAAAAATCGATAGGTTTTTATGCATAAACAGCAAAAGTCCGTGTCTCGGTGCGTAGAATCGGCCACATCGAAGGACGGCCTTCGACCCGCATTATTTAGGATGACAATTTGTTTATAAGAGATTTATCCATGAATAATCTGCGACAAGATCTCCCTAATGAGGGTTCACGAGCCAGGGTGTCGGAATTCTTTACAGTTGAGGTTGAATGGCTGCCATTCTTGGAATGTTTACCCTTGGATGGGTGGTTTTAGATGGAAATCTCGCCAATCGCTCGAAGGAATGAGTAAAGGTCGGTCACATCCCCCGAAGGGTAACGGTGAACTTGCCCGTGTCTTTGCGATTCACGGGATGGGTCACTCACTCTTAGCAGCATTTCCTGCCGTGAGGGCTTTGTAAGCCGTTTTGGCCATTTCCGCGGCGCCCTCGGTGTTTGGATGGACGCGATCTGGCAGCAAGTGCGGCTTGTCTGCGAGAGCTGCGTGCATATCGATGACCGTAAGTTTCATCTCAGCGGCGAGCGCGTCCAAACGTTTGATTTCCTCGAGCACGCCGGCCTCACTGATGCCAAAGTTACCGGGTTCCGGCACGGGGCATGGCAGACAAATGAAAACCTTGGGCTTGCTTGCGAGAGCCAGGAAAGATTTTACAAGCTCGGTGTAATCCGCGATGAATTCTGCTTCATATTTCCAATTCTGCGGCTTCGTGTCGTTGGTGCCAAGCAGGATAATCACCCGGTCAGGCTGAAATTCGAGGGCCTTCTGGTAGGCGGCTTCATTCCAGTAGGGGTTGTCACCATTTTTCAAAAGTGTCCGCCCGCTGACACCGAAATTTCCCACGATCCACCCACTTCCCAACAACTTCTGGAGCTGCGACGGATAGGATTTCCCCATCTCGGCTCCGGACCCTTGGGTGATGCTGTC
>VFJU01000360.1 GCA_009885905.1 Verrucomicrobiota bacterium | reverse complement strand
TCAGCCTGGCCAAATCGAAACTCCCGATCTGGCAAGACTCCTCACGCCCAAATTCAGCCCACAGAAAAAATCAAAAAAACACCTTGTTTCGATCTGATACTACTGACCCATCAACGGTTTCCACTTCGGAACCAAGAGAAAAAGCCCTAGTATAAATAACATGTGGTCCATTCCCTTAGGCAAGACGTGGTGAAATCCTGATAGTACCCAACCAATACTAACAGGTTGATTGACAGGAATGGATTTTCCCAGTTCTGTCTGCTTAAGAAGCATCAAGTTTCCACCCGGCAGAGTACTAACAATCTTTGCATCGTCGCCATCCTCGCTGAGGACGATCAACTCCGTCTCCTGCTCGCCAGACCAAAAGGCACGGAGTTCTCCAACTTCGGGTTGAGGATTGATGATTAGAATAACGGAAATCAGAGCGATGTCTCCAGCTTCAGGTGGAAGAGCGAATGGTACTTTTTGGAAGTCTGGGAATTCGACTCTCCAAGCAACATTTTGACCGGCGAAGGTGATCCGAACAAGTTTCCTGAGGGTGGCCTCCGTTTCCTTGCGGATGCGGTCAAACTCTTCCGGCGCGGATTTCATGACTGCCTCACGGCTGAGCGGCGGTCCACCTAGTATTCCACGGGTTTCCGGTAGCATGTAGGCGATATCCATCTCCCCAGAAAGGCGCCATTGGTGATCCAATTGTTGAAATTCCAACTCCACCGTGGCGACCTGATGTCCCTCCAAACATTGCATAAACCCCATGAAAATAAGGGAAAGAGCGAGGAAGCGGGCGATGTTCATGTGGATGGAGATGAAACTTTGCAGCACAGGACTTTACCGCTCTAAAAAAAGCTACCGCTGTATCAGCCCAAAAAACAGACTCGCCCCACAAAAACCAATAACTCCCCGCTTTACAAGGTCAGAACCGCCACCCATAGTCCCGCGCTCATGACTTTAGCTGCGATCAACTGGCTCTCTATTAGCATCGACCTTATCTTGGTTGTTTTTGTAATCGTCTGTCTCTTAATGACTTTACTGATTTTGATGCAACGCCCCAAACAAGAAGGCTTAGGCGCGGCATTCGGTGGCGGCGTGACTGATCAGGTCTTCGGCGCACGCACGACCGATGTGTTACAGCGCGGCACCGTCTATCTTGGTTCACTATTTTTCATCCTGAGTTTGGTCCTCGCCATCCTCATCGGGCAGAAAAATAAAACCACCAGCATCGTCACCAAAGTGGAAACTGCCGCCAAAGTCGAAAAGGTTGTGCAAGAAGAAACCCCTGAGGCTCTGGCACCAAAATCACTCAGCGAGGAACTCCCATCGGCAGTTTCCGCTCCGACTGAAATTCAACCTGCTGCAGAAACAGCGGCTCCTCCTGCCGATGCGACTCCCACACCAGAAGTGCCATCAATTCCAACGGGTGAAACCGTTCCAGCTGAAACCCTACCACCTGCTATAGAAACACCCGATGCCGATAAAAAACCGGCAGGCCCTTGAGCGGATGCCTAGCGCTCGCATCGTGTGAAGCAAATTCAGCAAAATGAAATCACCGACGTCCCAGTGTGGGCTAGGGATGATGCATTTCCTATCGCCCCAAACGGATGGGGCTGGTGCAATGCAAAAGGCAAATTGAAAATTTGCGATTCACTCGAATCTCTAACAGGCGCAATCCGAGACGACCGAGATGGAAGTGTCGTCCTAGTATGGGCACCAGGGCACCCTAGGATGATTTTACCCGAAGAGCTGGAAGGAATGGACGACGCATTGAGATTTGCGCGTGCACGCTGGGCACAAGAGGATTCAGCGAGTGCACAACACCGAATGCGCTGGTTCGGATTCATTCTGTTAGCAATTAGCGCCTATACATTTTTTGCTGGATTTATGATTGCAGCCTTGGTCGCGGTTAATCAACACGTGGAGATTCACCTTTTCCAACGGATTCAATATGGAATTAAAGCAGTCATCAATTCCACCCAGTGTGGGATCGCTTCGATGATGTTTGTGATCTTCGCTCTCATCCCATGGTTTCAAGCACGCAAACAAAAACAAAAACTAGGAACTTGGACGAAAGCTGGAATCGCAGCCGCAGCGCCATCGATTCGATTTGCAACTTGGTTAGAACGCCAAAAAGCACCCGTCACTAAGATTTTCCTCGGTCTCCTCACATTGGTGGCCTTGGCGCAGATACTCTGCAAAGTAGAAAGCCAAGGTTGGAGTTCGCTCACAACATTGTTCCAAACTTGGGACGGGACAACTGCTGCCGGAATGATCAAGGACCGTTATCACCACGGCGAGTGGTGGCGGCTATTCACTGCTCCTCTTCTCCACGGAAATGTGGTTCACTTTTTGATGAACGCGGCAGCACTTGCCTATTTGGGTAAGCGCATGGAAGTCTTCGCACGTTGGCCACACTTACCGTTAGTTTTTCTCTTTGGTGCCTGCATTGGCGGCGAAGCATCGGCACGCTGGGTCAATACGCCATCCGTCGGAGCATCCGGCGGGCTGATGGCCTGGTTAGGGTTCTTGATGGTCTTCGAGACCCTCCACAAACAACTCATCCCAAGCCGCGCTCGCCGCCAACTGGCGGCAGGCGTGATCTTCACGGCCTTAATCGGAATCGTCGGATATCAATTCATCGACAATGCCGCCCACGCGGGAGGCTTGGTGGCTGGCATGCTATACGCTGCGATCGTCTTTCCGGCTTCCTCATCTACCGAAAGACCAAACTCGAACTTTGTTGATCGACTCGCTGGAAGTGCTGCACTTGCGATGATCATGGTATCGACCCTTTTTGCGATTTGGAAAATCATCCATGCTATTTGAGATGGATTTACTTCCAGCAAGCTAGTCTGAATCTATCAAATCGTGAATTATTCGGAGATAGACTATCATGATTATTTCTCATCAGCTGCCGCTGGTAAATTCCATAAAGCAAATAGGGTACTGAGCCTTTCTTGCTAGAGAAAACCATTTCCTTCATTTCTAATCTTGCTGAATGTCACTTTACAAATGTTTCGCACCATATTCGTCAGCCTTGCCATCTGCTTGAGTACATATGCGGATGGCGTCGACCCCGTTTTTCTTAAAACAGGTAAGCAGCAATTTTTAATTTGTGCCGCGTGTCATGGTCAGAACGGTGAAGGCACCGCCGCCGCACCTCCACTTGCTGGCTCGGAATGGGTAAACGGTCCTGAGGAAAATCTCATCCGAATCCAACTTCGCGGCCTACAAGGACCGATCCGCGTTCGGGGACAAGAATACAATATCACTGGCGGCATGGCAGCCCTCGCCTATCAGACGGATGAGCAAATCGCTGCAGTACTGAGCTATGTTCGGAGTTCGTTTGGCAACTCCTCACCACCGGTCGCCGCTGCCGCAGTCAGTAAACTCCGCAGTGAAGTCGGTAAACCGCAAACCAACTCTGAGGAGCTTAACACCACCAATCCTCTCCCCATCCGTCCATCGCCATCTCATGACATATCTAACAAATACGATAAGCTGCCGAAAGATTCCTCGAGTAACCAGTGGATCGCGATAGTTGCTGGCATATTCGTCATTGGAATCATCGCACAAGCTCTGCGACTGAGAGGCAAATGAGTGAAAGGCTCAGTGATCCATCAAATAAGCAATTCAGGCGGGCCCTTTGCAGAAGAAACTTAACTAAAAAATAGCAAAAACTAAGTTAGTGAACTCACAAGTGCATCGCCTCACTTCAGGCCTTTGAGTATTTCACGGCGCAGTTGGACAACATCCAATTCACCGCTGTGGCGCCATAATATCTTGCC
>VFJU01000021.1 GCA_009885905.1 Verrucomicrobiota bacterium | reverse complement strand
CGACGCCATTTCACACTGTCGGCGCTCATGAAATAGCCGATTTTCCCACTATTTTCTGGTTTGCGAAGCATGAGTACCGAGGAAACTTGTGCCATCGCTTCGAGTTGCAGGACACCAGGCATGATCGGGTGACCGGGAAAGTGGCCTGCGAAATATGGCTCGTTGATGGTGACATTCTTCACGGCGATGCATTTGCTATCGCCAAGACAATCCACAATACGATCGACCATGAGAAATGGATAACGGTGAGGAAGAATTTTCATCACTTCCTTGATATCGAGCACACTCTCTCCATCCGGGATCGACACGGGAGCCGGAACCATCGATCGCATTCTAGCGTACTCAGTTTTAAGCTTCGCCGCCATGACAGTGTTAGGTCCGTGACCAGGTTTCACGGCGATGACGTGACCAAGGATTTTGATGCCAGCCAACATGAGATCACCGATGAGATCGAGCGCTTTATGGCGAGCGAATTCGTTAGAGAATCGAATGGATTCCTTCGACATGATTTCGTTGCCACGAATGACCACGGCGCTTTCAAGTGATCCACCTTTGATGAGACCTTTATCGAGCAGCGGTTTGACGTCCTCGTAATACACGAAAGTGCGGGCCGAGCAGATTTCAGATTCGTAAAGTGCTGGGGTGACTTCACTGGAGAAATATTGGGTAAAGCGACCCTCGGGACCGACATTCGTGACTGAGATTTTGAATGTTTTGGAAGGCAGCACCGCAATGATAGTGCCGTCACCGGTTTCCAAATAAATCGGCTCGCGGATTTCCCAAACCTTACGCGGAGCAGACTGGGGGAGGATACCAACTTTTTTGATAAGTTCGACAAACGGACGAGATGAACCATCGCCGATAGGCGGTTCGTTGGCGTCCATTTCGATGAGCGCGTTGTCGACACCCATTCCGGCGAGTGCTGAGATGACATGTTCGACGGTGTGCACCTTGACCGAGCCTTCTGCTAGAGTGGTTGCGCGTTCGACGGTCTGGACCTTGTCGACATCTGCATTGATGAAAGGTTGGTCCGGCAGATCGACGCGGCGGAATTTGAAGCCGTGCCCCTCTGGAGCCGGCTTGAGAGTGAGGGAAACCTTCTGCCCGGTATGGAGTGAAGTGCCTTCGAGAGTGGCTTGGCCTGCGAGAGTGTGTTGAACAGCGGCGGACATGAGGGGATAGGGTTTAATTTCCTCAGCCAAGTATCAAGCCGGAATGGTGGACCATGAGATAAGGCAAGGCTTGAGTAAGAAAAGGCTTGGCGACGGGTGAAATTAAGCTAGTCACTACCTCAGCGCGTTATATTTAATGCGCGGTGAGTCGTTTGCTCGGCTCCACCCTTTACCGGTCTTCATCGATGAGAGATTGTTTGAGGTCACCCCAACCGCTCATCGACACCGCCAGCCTCCGACATAGGATGGGCAGGCGATTTAAATAACATGACTCCGAATGAATTCGATGCGTTGCCATTGGCTGCGCCTCTCCAACGCGTTTTGCGCGAATTGAAATACACCATCCCGTCGCCCGTGCAAGCACAGGCGATCCCATTGCTACTCGAAGGCCGCGATCTTCTCGGATGTGCCCAGACAGGCACCGGAAAAACTGCGAGTTTTGCACTTCCCATCCTTCATGCGATCCATGAACGCCCGAAGCAAATCAAGCCGCGACAATGCCGGACACTCGTTTTAGCACCAACCCGTGAACTTGCTGGCCAAGTGGGAAAGAGTTTCACCACTTATGGAGCACATGTCCGCTTTAAGCAAACATTGATCTACGGTGGCGTCGGGCAGAATCCACAAGTTTCCGCAATGCGCGGTGGGGTGGATGTCCTCGTCGCGACCCCTGGACGATTGCTCGACTTGATCGAACAACGTGCTGTGGATCTTTCTGGCGTCGAGTTTTTTGTACTGGATGAAGTCGATCGGATGCTGGACATGGGCTTCGCCCGTGATGTGAAACGCATCGTTTCGTTGCTTCCTTCAACTCGTCAATCGCTGTTTTTCTCGGCAACACTCGCACCTAACATCGTCGACCTAGCACAAACAATTCTACGCAATCCAGTTCGTGTCAGCATCGACCCTGGAACGACCACTGCCGAGCGCATCGAGCACCAAGTTTGTTTTGTCGACCGAGAAAATAAGCGCCATTTGTTAGAATTTCTTCTGCGTGGCCAAGCTTCCGCGACAACAGGTAAGCTGACGATTGTTTTTAGTCGCACCAAGCACGGTGCGAACAAACTCGCAAAGAGCCTATGTGAATCCGGTTTCCTAGCGGAGGCCATTCATGGCAACAAGTCTCAAGTACAACGCGAAAAAGCGTTAGATAAATTTAAAAGAGGTCTTACGCCGGTTTTGGTCGCTACTGACGTCGCTGCGCGGGGAGTCGACGTGAAAGATGTGGGCCTAGTGGTGAACTTCGACCTGCCTAACGAACCAGAGGCCTATGTACACCGGATCGGTCGGACGGGGCGGGCAGGGGCTGAAGGGCGGGCCGTTTCATTCTGCGCGGAAGACGAACGCGAGTTTCTCAGGGAAATCGAAAAAGTCATTAAAATGGCAGTTCCTCGCTGGGACGACCACGCGTGGCACGACGAGGGATTAGCCGACCGCCATCTGAGGATGAGAACTGGCGG
>VFJU01000440.1 GCA_009885905.1 Verrucomicrobiota bacterium | reverse complement strand
GTAACCATCGGCGCATCGGATAGCGACCAGCATTGGGCCCAAAACACTCAGTTTGAGGAAAAGTTTGACTCACAGGTCTTCTTCGAACTGTCACTCGCCCTCAGGTATCAACTGACGAAGTCCTTGAGTTATTTCATCGATGGACGCTACGAGCAATACGAGCTCATGAAAGGGTCTATCCAATTCACCGATTTATCGACGGGTGAGTCCCAAACCTACAATGGAGATGCCGCGGGTGCACAATTTGGTTCTTGGCAAATACAAATGGGCCTCGAAGTAAGTTTCTAACTTCTGAGAATTTTTTAAAATTCAGCGATTAAACTAAGCCTGATAATTGACAGACTTTGTGCTAAATTTTGATATCAGCAATTATTCTAACCGAGTTGTTGAATTTTAGGCACTTGAGGAAGAATCATTTAAGTCAACCTTGGCGATGCCGTCTGACCAGCAAGCCCATCAAACTCAAACTCAGCAAACCCAGTGAAGCAGGCTCAGGGATGGAAGCTATTGCCGTTGTCATATCCACATGAAATGCGTAATCGTATGATTGGGATGTACGCGCTGACGGAGATGTTTGACCAGTTGCTGTAGTACCACCTGAGTAGGAAGTTCCTCCTGAGTAATTACTCGTGGTTTTGCCTAATCCGAAGCCATCCCATGTTTTACCTGCGATTTGCGGATCAGTCGTAAATGATTGGAACTCGATCGCGTACACTGAGTTTGGATTGAGATGTATTATACTGTTCAGGCTAGCGGTGACCCAAGTGTTTAACGTACGTTTGGCGAAGCCGGTTTCCTCGCGTAAGACTGCGTAGTTGCTATCTCGAATACGGATCGTGATCCCAGCAAGATCTCCATTGTTGTTGGTGGAATTATAAAAGCTGAAAGCACTCAAATCGTAGCCCGTGGTGTTACTAGCAGTCGTGAAAGTTTGTCCCCGAGCTTTGTCGCCAAACCAAATGTAATCCGTCGTTGATACTATACTTGTTACCGCCGCAATGTCAGCCCCGTTTGACGTGGGAGCATTGGGTGAAACGCTCATGGTGGCCGCTTGGCTTATACCGCAAGCAGCTAGCAGAGAAATTGTTAGGACAGATAAAACTGAGGTGATACGCGATTCGTTTCGAGCACAGTCGTGCAAATTGTTATTTTTCATGAATGGGGGGTAAGATGGAGAGATTGAGATGGAGGGGGGGCACGAATTTCTTTGTGACGAACCTTTGATAACAATGAAGATTCATCGAGTCAAATAATTTTTTGTGAATTCCCGAAAAAATATCTCACTGCTATTTCGAAAATTTCATCTTACCTAG
Organism: Verrucomicrobiota bacterium; assembly: GCA_009885905.1. Lineage (GTDB taxonomy): Bacteria > Verrucomicrobiota > Verrucomicrobiia > Verrucomicrobiales > Akkermansiaceae > Luteolibacter. Next base: position 3,292 of record VFJU01000440.1, on the reverse strand, counting down.
GATAAGGCATTAGATTTCATAACCTGAAATTCTAACATAACGATAATAATACAAATGATTTATGCACGGCTTTTATCACAAATGTTCCGTGCCAAATGCATTGCGGTGGAAAATAAAGACCGATGTGAAAATACTCAGAAAAAATCTCGTTTAAGCAAAAGTGACAGGTCGGTGAAGTCGACTTGAGACGTGACACCCGCCATTGATCGCATTTTTGAAACCAAAAATGGATCGATTCTATCAGAGAAACAACTTGGCCACCATGCCACTGAGAATCGCCACACCTAACAACCACCAATACCACTTAACGCCGAGTGCTTGGTGGGGAGACTTGCCAAATTCGCGAGCGACGAAGGCATCGTAATCGAATCCTTCCTCAGGAAGATCGAGGCCTTGATGGGATGGGGCTTGATGCCACGGACGTCGCTTTGCCCTCGCCTTCGCCTTGGGCTTCCGTATCGCAGTCTTATTTGCGCAGCCAGGACACGGTTCGCCGACACGGACTTCATATTCGCAGAACGGACAAAGGTAATTTAAAATTTCAGGCATCAGCGAGGTTCTTAAATGAGCGCGAGCAAACGATATTGTGCAAGTGATAAGAATCGCTTGGCAAATGAGCTGCTGAGGTGAAAGTTTGGCTCGAAATGGGATTAAGTCTTTCTGAATTGCGCGGCGGCTTGCCAGAGGGTGGCTTGTTTGGGGGCGGCACATGGCGTTGGTCGCCAGAACCCCTCAAACTGACTCGAAACGAAGTGCGACAACTGACGTCTCTCGGGCATCCGTTGGCACGGTTCCAGCAAGCATGCGATGGTATCTACCGGCGTAGTGCAGCGGGAAAAATACCAGGATGGCTCGCTGATCTGCTAGACGAGGGGAAACCGAGCTGGCTATGTGACCTGCAACGTGAGCCATCCACCGCAGAGCAATTTCCAAGAGTGATCCGACCCGATCTTATTCTAACTGATTCTGGATTTGCGATGACCGAGCTGGACAGCGTTCCGGGTGGCATCGGCGTGACGGCGTGGCTTTCGCGAATCTATTCTAAAGCCGGCTACGATGTGCTAGGCGGGCCGGACGGAATGATCGACGGCTTCCGCTCGCTGCTACCTCATGGAGGAACCGTGCTAATTTCTGCAGAATCCTCGGACTATCTACCAGAAATGGAATGGCTCACGCGCGAGATGGGTGAGGCATGGAACGTCGCGCCTGCGGAAAAATACGAAGTGGATGATCATGCGCTCTATCGTTTTTTTGAGCTCTTTGACTGGGAGTCGATTCCATCGGTTAGATCTCTCGCTGATGCAGCGGCTGCGGGAAAAATTCAGGTCACGCCACCATTCAAACCACACCTCGAGGACAAGCTGTGGTTAGCGCTGCTGTGGTCACCTGCGATGAAGCCCATCTGGGAGAAATCCCTGCGGAGCAGTCACTTGCAGCGCTTGCGCGAGCTGGTACCCTTCGGTTGGGTGCTCGATCCAAGCCCCCTCCCCCCTCACGCCGCGCTTCCAAAAATCGATGCGCATTCGTGGCAAGAAGTTGCTAATTTCAGTCAAAAAGAGCGCCAACTCGTTCTCAAGATTAGCGGGTTTCATGAAACCGCTTGGGGCTCACGTGGCGTTTTCATCGGCCATGACCTGCCGGCAGTCGAGTGGAAGGCAAAACTCAACCACGCGTTAGAGCAATTCACCGAGCAGCCATGGATCATGCAGGAATTCCGTGAAGGCCGGCGCATCGAACATCCAGTTTTTCGCGATGATGGATCCATCGAAATGATGCAAGGGCGAGTGCGACTTTGTCCTTACTTTTTCACCAACGACTCCGGAGAAACCCATTTCGGCGGATGCCTTGCGACCATCGTGCCGGCTGATAAGAAAAAAATCCATGGCATGAGCGACGGAGTCTTGGCGCCCTGCATCGTCGGTTGATCCAAAAAAATGACCCAGTGTTTCCACTGGGTCAGACGACGTGAAACCTCGACGATTTAAATAGTTAGATCCTAATGACTCAGACGATTCCCGCTTTTTTTAAAGTCACGAAAGCACCGTTTTTATTGATGGTCTTCAGCGCGCGGCAGCTCAGCTTGATGCGAACGAACTTGTTGAGCTCGGGCACCCAGATGCGCTTGGTGTGGAGGTTTGGTGAAATCGTACGCTTCACAACCTTGGTGACGTGACGACCGATACCACCCTTTTTCTTGGCCAAGCCTGAACGGTGGATTCTGCCGCCGGAGCGGACGCGGGTTCCTCGAATACTGCAAATGCGTGCCATAATAAAAAATTGTTCGTGTTGCGGGACGCGGAGAATGACCACGAGACTCGACCCGTCAAGACGAATTCTGCCGCTTTCTGCTTAAAGTTTCTTCAAGCGGTTTTTTCTCAGCTTATTTAACCACAAATCGACATCGTGAAAAACCGCCTCTTTTTTGGCGTCGTACATCAATAAATGGTAAGATTGCGGGTAATTATGGTAGGTTTTTGAGACCCCAGAAGGAATTCGGGCCATGAAACCACGGACATCGGAATCATTGTTGAAATAGTCTTTTCCGCCATGCAGGACAAGGACTGGGGAACGAAAGCGGGTCGCGCAGTCGTTCATGTTATCGATGTGGCCGGCCAGCGCGCCGATCAACCGCAGCGTGTACGCCTCGACACTGTAGGAGTTCTTCTTACTTTGCTCGGTGTGGCGAGACGTTTGAGTCATTTGCACATCCTGCCCGCCAGACAAAGTATCTAGAGAAACACGCGCAAGCGGCAAGGTGGTCGCGGCGATCTGCACCAAGCCGGGCGTCCAAGCGGGAATATCGTCCCGGAAACGCACGATCGGCGAGGAAAGGATCAGTCCGTCACAGATCGGCTCGTTTGCAGGCGACTCGCGCAAAGCCTGCGAGGCGATCATCGCGCCCATGCTCTCGCCGAACCAAACAATTTTTGCGCCCGGGTGCCGCTCCTTGACCAATTGAGTGAAGGCAAATAAATCGCGATACCAGTCTTGCGGGTCGCCGATGTCGCCACGGCGCTCGTGAATCGGATCGCTGCCTTGACCGCGCACCTCGTATGCGTAAAGGCCAGCCCACGACCGATGTTGCAGTAAGTAGTTGCCCAAGTTCGCGTAATCAATGGCCGCGCCACAGAAACCGTGGATACCAATGACAACCACCTCGGGCTCGATCGACTCGGAAATCCACTTTCTGTAACCAAATGAGGCGTTCTGTGCGTTTAGCACCGCCTTGGAATCGCCTGTTCTTTTAAAATGAACTAACGTGTGTTGTGGACCGCAACCCCAGACTGAAATC
>VFJU01000496.1 GCA_009885905.1 Verrucomicrobiota bacterium | reverse complement strand
GATGGGCGTTCGTTAGAGTGGCAGTACGACTGGGAAATCCAAGGTCGCTTGCCTCTGCAAATTGAGCTGACCATGGCGATCGGCGCCAAGGGCGAAGAAATCCGGCAGGTTTTCTGGGTGCCACCGAAGCAGAATCCTGAGGTCTTGATGCAGCAAATGCTTCAAGGCGGTGGCGCAGCGGGAGGTGCGGGAGGTGCTGTAGTCCCAGCCGTCCCAGCCGTGTCAATCCCCACGCCCGGTGGCGGTGCTGGCACCGGCTTGCCTGGTGGCGGAAATTCATTAAAAATCCCTAAAAAATGAAGCTCTCCCGATCTAACATTCAGAAGTCTCGTGGCGCCGCACTCATGGCGGTACTTTGGCTGATCGCGATTCTAGCCATGGCCTGCATGGCGACGTTGAGGGTGATCTCCTTCGACATGGAGCTCGCCTCGGCAAAGGTCCACGGATCGCGTGCTAGGCAAGTCGCGGAAATGGGCATCGCCGTGGGTTCTAACCCCGTCGTCAAGCGCTCGGATCCAATCTTGCACTACGAGGATGGCGGTGCGGGCGAGGGCTACGACGCTAAAGTCATTTCCGAAGGTGGCCGCTTCAATATCAACGCAATCATTCTGCAAGACGACAAGGCTTTGCTGAAATCGATGTTCATGGATTGGGGGCTAGAACTGGAAGCTGCACAAGAAGTGGCCGACGCTCTAACAGACTGGATTGACTCTGATGATGATGAGCAACTCAACGGTGCGGAGAAAACTTATTACGAAGGGGAGGGGAGGATTAATCAGCCTTTCAACCGGCCATTTTATGATGTCAACGAAGTGGCCCTTGTGCGCGGTATGGATCTTGTCGAGGCGCTGCGACCCGACTGGCGTGAATGGTTCACCATTTGGAGTGGGGGTGGGCTGGATCTCAATGAGGCGCCAGCCGAGCTGATCGCGGCCGCGGCCGAGATTCCTGTGGAGCAGGCAATCATCATTCCGGAGACGGTGCGTGGCACCGATGGCGAGCGCGACACCTTGGACGACGTTCCTTTTGAAAATGCTGCTGATGCGCTTGATCTTTTAGGAATAGATGCAGAGAGTCGTCCTGACATCGCGAAGAGATTCACACTAAATGATGCGACCACTCGCGTCGAAAGCACAGGCTTCGCGGAGGGGGCCAAACGCAAGATTACTGTCATCCTCCGCAATCGCGCCGGGAAACCGGCACTTCTCGAACGCACCGAAGAAATTATCCCGTGAGCAAATCTAACGAAAAAATTCTTCTCGTACCCGGCGAATCGGGTTGGGAAATCTGGACGGGTCAGTCCGCTACCGAGCTGACCCTTCACGCCGCCACCTCCATCGAGCAGGCCGGCGCACTCACAGAAATCCCCAGTGGCGATCTGCTATTACTCTTTCCTGTTAAGGCGATCACCGCGGTGCCGATGCGCGTCAACAGCGACGATGACACCCTGTTCACGGATCTTGCGGCGCTCCATGCCGAGCGTCTCGGTCTGCGTCCAGATCCGATGGCTGGTCAGCTTACCGACGTTTTTGTCATCGCTCGTGAGGGTGAAAATACCTCGTTGCTATCGATTTTACTAAGGATCCCTGGCGATGGAGATATGCCTCCGCGTGGTCCAAAAAGTTTCGATATTTCAGCGCGGGCTTACCCACTTGCCGGAGATGCTCTGGCGGTTTGGAAGGAATTTGGCCGATGGGTTTTTGGCCTCTTTCACCAAGGAAAGTTGGTTTATTGTCAAGCCACCTCGGTCTCCTCAGATAGTCCGGATACTGATTTGGCGAGGGAAGTCCGCTTGGCGCTCATCCAGCTTTCGTTACAGGGTCTTGCCGTCACGCCGACTCGGATCCTGCTCTGGTCCAACTCGGAATCGATCAACCCAGCCGCCCTTGTGGAAGCGTTCAAGTTGCCGGTCGAGGTATCCCCCCGCCCAGCACCCACCATCCCAGACCCACTCAGCAAACTTTTGCCCGCCGATGTTCGAGCGGCCCGCCGCGAGGCAAACCGCCGGAAGAACATGACCATCGGAATCGCCGCGGTCATCGTGTTTTATCTCGGGCTCATCGGTTGGTTTGGATACGGTTTGTGGAGGGATCAATCCGAGACCCAGCGCCTCACCCTGCTTGCCAAACAGGCCGCGCCAGAGGGCGAGGCCTACGCACTTCACCTTGCCAAATGGGACGAACTTGCCGATGTCATCGAATTGAAAAATGCGCCTGTGGACATCCTTAAACGGATTGCCGACTGCATCCCCCCCGGCAGCGGACTGCGCCTTAAAACCGCGGACATTAGCGCATCTGAAGTCAAGCTCACCGGCGAGGCGCCGCAACTCCAGGCGGTCAACACCTTTAGCTTGAATCTTGATAAAAATTCCGACCTCTCCCAGTTTGACTGGCAACTCCCTGGCGGCAACCAATCGACACGGGGTTGGGATTTTCAATACGCCGGTCAACTTCCCGCTGCGCCTTGATT
>VFJU01000036.1 GCA_009885905.1 Verrucomicrobiota bacterium | reverse complement strand
GGTATTCACTCAAAAATTTCAATCCAGACATGCACGTGCTCACGGTAATCGAAACCGCTAACATGATTGGCGAACCCTACCAACGCCCGCCTTACCCAACGACATGGGCACGTAAAGAAGGCAAAGGCCGCGTTTATTACACCGCGCTAGGACATCGAGACGATGTCTGGACTAATCTAACATTTCAAAATATGTTGATCGGAGCAATTCAATGGGCGACGTGCGATGCAAACGCAGCGATCCCGCCAAATCTTAAAACCACCGCGCCCGAGTCAACGCCACCCGCTGGATTGGAATAACCGCAACGAAATCTTCTCGGGAGCCTCGCTACGATTGATGCAAGAGTCTCACGCCTTACAGTCTTAACGAGTCACTCAGTTCGTCTCTGTGCGCTTGATTTCTAGTGGATTCGCATCTCGAAGTTCAGCCGGCAGAGCCGAATCAGGGAAACTTTGCCAAGCGACTGGGCGGCAGAAACGAAAAATCGCCATGGTGCCAACCGAAGTACTGCGACCATCCGAGGTGGATGGGAATGGCCCGCCGTGAACCATGCTGCTACAAACTTCAACACCGGTGGGAAACCCATTAAAAATTAGTCGTCCGACACGATTTTGCAACGCGTCTACTAAACTCGTTTTTACCGCGAGCTCTTCCTGTGTTGCATGAATGCTGGCGGTGAGTTGCCCTTCTAACGTTGGGATCACCGCTTCTATTTCGGCGACTGTACCACGAACGATAAGAGAAGCAGGACCAAACATTTCACCCTGCAAGGTCTCGTGCTTCAAGAAGTCCGCAATTGAGACCTCAAAGACAACCGGCAACGCCTGATTAAGGCCCGCTACGCTCACCGAGCGCGCAAGAGTTTCCACCCCCTCGACTCCAGTGATGGCTGCAGTGGAGGCAGTAAATGCCTCGCAAATCGATGCGTTCAGAAGCGTACCCGCAACACTCGCTTCGGTCAGCGACTTGAGCTTTCCGAGAAACTTCTCACCCACTCCCACCGGAAGAAAAACCAAACCAGGATTCGTACAAAATTGTCCAACTCCAAGCGTGAATGACGCAAAAAACGCTTCTGCTAGAACTTCTTCGCCTCGAGCAAGTGCACCCGGAAGAATCACGATCGGGTTCACCGAACTCATTTCTGCATAAACGGGAATCGGTTGGGCACGCTTCGCCGCTGATTCCATCAATGCAGTGCCACCCGCACGCGAGCCTGTGAAGCCAACGGCTTGAATCGCAGGATGCTTGACGACCATTTGCCCAACCGTCCGCCCGCCACCGTACAAAACCGAGAAAACTCCTTCCGGCATTCCAGTGAGATGCGCGGCACGAATCACCGCCTCGGCGATGATTTCAGCAGTCCCAGGATGTGAAGAATGGGCGATAACAACAACCGGACAACCCGCTGCTAGAGCCGAGGCGGTATCACCTCCCGCAACCGAATAGGCTAACGGAAAATTACTCGCGCAAAAAACGGCAACAGGCCCGAGCGGCCGCAACATCGAACGCAAATCCACTTTCGGAATCGGTTGGCGGTCGGGCTGTGCACGGTCGATCCTTGCGTCAACCCAAGATCCTTCTACGATCAAGCCTGCAAACATCCTCAGCTGTCCTACGGTGCGGCCAGTTTCTCCACGAAGCCGAGGCTCTGCTAGCGCAGTTTCTAAGATTCCTCTCTCGACGATATCATCCACAACACTTTCGATTTCCGTGGCGATAGCACGCAGAAATCCTGCACGGACTTTTCCTGATAGTTTTGAATAAACGGGAAAAGCCGCAGACGCGAGTGCCAATGCCCGCTCAACTTCTGTAGCAGACGCGGCGAGGTAAGTGGGCTCCAAAACGGTTCCCGTACCCGGCTGAATCCCATGACCGGCGGCAGTATTCCCGGACGAACGGGAATACCCAATGAATGACGTGCCAAGAAGCGAAGTGATCATAAGCGATTAAATTTTGGGAGCTGTGGCGATGGCCAGTTCAATGATTGCTCTGGCTTCGGCAAGTTCGGCACCGACCAGTTCCAAGCGTGGTGGGCGAACTAGGTTGTTACCTAATTTACCACCGCTAGCGAGCGTCTGTTGAAGTTTGATAAGTTGAACAAATTTCACGACCGTATCCATTCGTAGCATTGGCAACATCCAGTGATAGATGACCATGGCTTCCTCAATCTTACCCTGAGTCGCAAGATCCCACAGTTTGACATTGTGCTGCGGAAAAGCCCCGCCGACGCCGGTGATCCAGAACGTCGCTCCCATCGCTGCGCCTTCCAGCGCACAGTCGTCTACACCCACACCAAGCGCAACACGGTCACCACAAAGTTCGCGGATGCCTGCGATGCGCCGCGCATCCGTCGATGATTCTTTCACGGACGCAACATTCGGCAATTCATCTGCGAGCTCCTTGATGTGTTTAGGGGTGAAGTCGGTTTTGTACGCAACAGGGTTATTATAAATGATGCAGGGCAGATCCGTAGCACCGATGACCGCAGTCATATGCGCTTTCATTTCGCGCCAATCAGAAGCATACAAGTACGGCGGTAACACCATCAACCCTCGGCATCCATTGTCCTTGGCTGCCTTCGCAATGTCTACGGCTTCGCGGGTGGAAAGCGCTGCCACACCCGGTATGATCGGACTGTTAGGTAGTGCTGCAACGTAAGTCTTTTGTAACGCAATTTTTTCTTCGAAAGAAAGCGTTGCTCCCTCACCGAGTGAACCGTGAGCGACGATCGCGGTGCAACCATTGTCGATAAGCCATTTACCATGCTCCGCCATGAGACCGTGATCGATTGTTAGGTCGTCATTAAATTGAGTGAGTGTTGCGGGCATGACGCCCTTCCATTGAATGCTCATAGTATTGTTGAACTGTGTTGGTGTGAAGTGGATGGGATGCCGTAGCGAAATGGGTCGGTAAAATCGAAGTGATAGATGCTCTCGCCAGTGATCCAAGCGTGACCGGAGACGCGGGGAATGACTTTTCCGTCTGGACATTCCTCGATGCTACCCAAGAAAATCGTGTTGAGAATGCTGGCTTGGCGCCAGACTTGACCAGCTTTCAATTTCCCGTCGGCAAAAAGACAGGCTAGCTTCGCACTCGTACCAGTGCCGCAAGGCGAGCGGTCATAGGCCTTGCCGGGACATAGAACAAAGTTTCGACTATCCGCAATCGCTGGATCAGATGGCTCACCGAATAGTTCGATGTGATCAATTTCCATTCCGTCGTCTCCGGTGATTCCTTGTTTTTCAAGTTCTTGGCGGACAAGCCACGCAAACTCGGTGAGCGCCTCAAGGTTGGTAAAATCG
>VFJU01000391.1 GCA_009885905.1 Verrucomicrobiota bacterium | reverse complement strand
CCTAGTCGGACGAATTCGCTCGCCGACTCAAATTGCATGCTTAGCTCAGTGGTAGAGCACATCCTTCACACGGATGGGGTCGCAGGTTCGAACCCTGCAGCGTGCACCACCTTATTTTATAAGGGTTCAGATTAAAAAAACGGTTGGGTTGTCCCTAAAAATTACCCTAGTTGGAAAATCCATTAGCTCACAGATAGCAGGTCGTCCGTTTGCTCCGCTATGCCGTTGTACGACGCGAGCAGAGCTTCGCACAGTCCGTTGTAATTCAAGGAGGGTGGACGTCTCGCTGGCAAAACGCCCACGCTCCTTGAATTACGCCACCGCGACTTCAACCTGTTTGTCGACGTCGTCACGGAGATTTTCAATGATGTAGTCTTGTCGATCCGGGGTGTTCTTGCCCATGTAGAACGCTAACAATTCTTTCACTCCCTTGCCCTCTTCATACTCGACGTGGTCGAGCCGCATGTCAGGTCCGATCATGAAACTGAACTCGTCGGGAGAGATTTCACCGAGGCCCTTGAAGCGGGTGATCTCGGCGGCTTTGCCAAGTTTAGCCATCGCTTTCTTCCGCTCGTCGTCGTCGTAGCAGTAGATGGTTTCCTTTTTGTTGCGGACGCGGAATAGCGGAGTTTGTAATATCCATAAATGACCGTCACGAATCATCTCTGGAAAAAATTGGAGAAAGAATGTTAGAAGAAGGAGACGGATGTGCATGCCATCCACATCGGCATCGGTGGCGATGACGACTCTGTTGTAGCGTAGATACTCGATGCCGTCCTCGATGTTGAGCGCGGCCTGGAGCAGGGCGAACTCCTCGTTTTCATAAACGATCTTGCGCGGCAGGCTGTAGGTGTTAAGCGGCTTGCCACGGAGTGAAAAGACCGCCTGCGTTTCCACGTCGCGGCTCTTCGTGATAGAGCCGGATGCCGAGTCACCCTCGGTGATGAAGAGTGTAGACTCCTCACGACGCTTGTGTTTGCTGTCATAGCGGACGCGGCAATCGCGGAGTTTTTTATTGTGAACCTTCGCCTGTTTCGATCGTTCGCGGGCAAGTTTTTGAATGCCCTTGAGGTCCTTGCGCTCGCGCTCGGCGGAGAGGATACGCTTCTGAATCGTCTCGGCGACTTGCGGGTGTTTGTGCAGGTAGTTGTCGAGATTCGTTTTGAGAAAATTGCCGATGAAAGTGCGCAGCGATTCCCCATCAGGCGCGATGCCGGCGGAGCCGAGTTTAGTTTTCGTCTGTGACTCGAAGACCGGCTCCATGATTCTAACACACACGGCTGCCTCGATGCCTGCGCGGATGTCTGCCGGCTCGTATTGTTTCTTATAAAACCCACGGATGACCTGCACGATAGCCTCGCGAAATGCCACCAGGTGGGTACCGCCTTGTGACGTGTTCTGGCCGTTGACGAAGGTGTAGTATTCCTCGCCGCTCTCGGGTGTGTGGGTGAAGGCGATTTCGATGTCCTTGCCGACCAAGTGAATCGGCGGATAGAGCGCCTCGTTCTCCATTTCCTCGCGCAACAAGTCTAACAAACCATCTTTCGAGCGGAACTTTTTGCCGTTAAAATGGATGGTTAGCGCGGGATTCAGATAAGAGTAATAGCGGCACATCTTCTCGACGAAAGCGTCCTTGAATTTCGCCTTAGCGGGGAAAATCGTGCGATCCAGTTCGAAGGCTAAGCGAGTCCCGTTCACACCGTCATCACGGCGAGGATTCTTCATGTCCACGGTGAGTAGACCCTTGGAAAACTCGAGCGCTTTCGTCTGGCCATCGCGCCATGCTTGGATTTCGAAAAAGTTAGAAAGAGCGTTCACCGCTTTGATGCCGACACCGTTGAGCCCGACAGATTTCTTGAACGCCTCACTATCATATTTCGCACCAGTATTGATTTGAGCCGCACAGTCGAAAAGTTTACCGAGTGGAATCCCCCGACCGAAGTCGCGAACCTCCACACGACCTTCTTGATCGATCTCCACGCGGACTTCCTTGCCATATCCCATGATGTGCTCGTCGATGGAATTATCCACAGCCTCCTTGAGCAAGATGTAGAGGCCATCGTCGGCAGAGGAACCATCGCCGAGTTTGCCGATATACATTCCAGGGCGCATCCGGATGTGTTCGCGCCAGTCGAGGGATTTGATGTCGTCTTCGGTGTAATTCGCAGCCATGAGGAAATTTGTTTCGGAATTCCTAAACGGTTGCCGGATCGGGTGCAAGGACGACGTCGCCATCGACTTGAAGGTGAGGAAAATCACTTTCTCTCAAAGGTGTCTCGGCATAAATTCACGAATCGAAAAATCTCATTGAAAAAACTCTCTCCTTAGCGCCGTTTGAGCAACAACTCAAAACGTTCCATGAACCGTCATAAAATTTCCACCATCATGCCGGCACTTGCTGCCGCCCTCGCCTCGCAGAGTGTTCTCTTCGCAGAAATCAAGCCGAACCCCTTATTTACCGACGGCGCTGTGCTCCAAAGCGGTCAGTCCGTTCCGGTCTGGGGTACCGCCAGAGATGGCGAAAAAGTAACGGTCGAAATAGGCGAGCAAAAAGTTAGCACCACCGCCACCAATGGCCTCTGGCGCGTGAACTTAAAACCGCTGACCGCCGGTGGTCCATTCACCATGACCCTCACCGGCGACAATGTCGTCACAGTGAATCAGATTCTCGTGGGTGAAGTATGGGTATGCTCAGGACAATCTAACATGGAATGGCCACTTCAGAGAGCGGACAATGCCGATCAAGAAATCCCACTCGCGAACTACCCGAAAATCCGCATGTTCACGGTGAAGAAAAATGTCTCAATCAAACCTCTCGCCGAGGCAGAAGGTCGGTGGGTTGAATGCTCGCCCGCAAATGCCGGTGGCTTCTCCGCAGTCGGCTACTTTTTCGCACGCGACCTCTATCAGAAACTCGATGTTCCCGTGGGAATGATTCACACATCATGGGGCGGTACCCCTGCGGAGTCTTGGACAAGCATCGAGGGGCTAGGCAAGGATCCCGAGCTGAAGGCACACCTGGATGCGGCCCAAGCCGCCATCGCAAACTACCCCACCAAGGTCGCAGCTTACTCGGAAAAAATCGAGGCTTTCACCGCGGCACAAGTGGCATGGGAGGAAACCGTGAATAAGCCGTATGCAGCGGCACTTGAGGCATGGAAAGAAGAAGTGGCGCAAGCCAAACTTGCCAACCAAGCTCCACCAGAAAAACCAAAACTCCCCAGTCAAAAACCTTCCAGTCCCGAAAAACCCGACGGTAACCAAAACAGCGAAACTACCCTCTTTAATGGAATGATAAATCCCATCGTCCCCTACGCGATCAAGGGAACGATCTGGTACCAAGGAGAGTCTAACGCTAACAGAGCTCGATTGTATCGCACTTTATTTCCAGTGATGATCGCGGATTGGCGAGAAAAATGGAACCAAGGCAATTTCCCATTCTTATACGTTCAAATCGCCCCCTATCGCGACCAACCCGCAGAAATTCGCGAGGCGCAACTTTTGACCCTCGCAAAATCAGAAAATACCGCGATGACCGTGATCACGGACTTCGGTAATGCCAATGACATTCATCCGACCCAGAAAGAACCCGTCGGTCACAGGCTATCTCTAGCAGCTCGGGCCTTGGCTTACGGTGAGAAAATCGAATACTCGGGTCCTCTCTATCAATCGAAAGTAATCCAGAGCGATACGATCATTCTCAGCTTCACTCACGTCGGTGGCGGACTGGTCGCCAAGGATGGAGATTTGAAGGGTTTCACCATCGCCGCAGCGGATGGAAAATTCGTTCCTGCCAAGGCCGTGATCGAAGGAAACACCGTCCGCGTCTCAGCGCCGGATGTGAAAGCCCCGCAGGCGGTCCGATTTGGCTGGGAGAACGTGCCGGATCTTAATCTTTTCAACACCGATGGACTCCCCGCATCGCCCTTCCGCACCGATGTGAATTGAACTAGCCAGCGCTCCAGCCGCGCTTCTCCCTTGCCCATCGGCCGCGCTGCCCCTAGTGTCCGCGCCCCGGCCGATGAGCACCAAACTTGTATTTCTCTACGACACGACCCTCCGCGATGGTACGCAGGGTGAAGGATTCCAATTGTCTGGCCTCGATAAATTACGAATCGCCAAACGCTTGGACGAATTTGGCGTCGACTACATAGAGGGCGGTTGGCCAGGGTCAAATCCCAAGGACATTGAATTTTTCCGTGAGGCAAAAAACCTCAAACTCGATCACGCAAAGCTCGCTGCCTTCGGATCCACCCGCCGTGCGGACACCCCTGTCGACGAGGATCCACAAGTCCGCCTGCTGCTAGAAGCTGAAACTCCAGTCGTCACCATTTTTGGAAAAAGCTGGGAACTCCAAGTCACCGAGGTCTTGCGCACCACCGTAGAGGAAAATCAGGCGATGATCCGCGACACGGTCGCTCACCTCGTCAAACACGGACGAGAAGTGATTTATGACGCAGAGCATTTTTTCGATGGCTACAAAGATTCCGCTTCCCACGCCCTCGCCACGCTCCAAGCCGCGGCCGATGGTGGCGCGTCTTGCCTCGTCCTGTGTGACACTAACGGCGGAACCCTGCCTGATGAAATCTCCGATATCTGCTGTGCCGTTAAAAAGTTTTTACCTAACCAATCGATCGGCATTCACACACACAACGACTGCGAGTTGGCCGTGGCAAACGCAATCGCTGCCGTCCGATCTGGTGCGAATCAAGTACAAGGTACCATCAATGGCTACGGTGAACGCACGGGAAATTGCAATCTCACTTCGGTGATTCCGATTCTCCAGCTCAAGATGGACATCCCTGTCGTGCCGCAGCTCGAGCAACTGCAAGATCTCTCTTATTTCGTCGATGACGTTTCTAACAACCCACACTTTGCCCGCGCCGCATTCATTGGACGCACCGCATTCGCCCACAAAGGTGGAATGCACGTCAACGCTGTGCAAAAACTGGCAAGGAGCTACGAACACATCGTCCCTAGCAGTGTAGGCAATAGCCAAAATATCCTAGTTTCTGAACTCAGCGGGCAGTCCAACATTCTTGTCAAAGCCGCCGAGCTCGGTATTCAGTTAGAAAAAGGATCACCCGAAGCCAGCGCGATTTTACGCCGCGTGAAGGAACTTGAAAATGACGGATACTCGTACGAAGCGGCCGGCGGTTCACTTGAACTACTCATCCACCGCGAACTTGGAAGCTACGTGAAAACCTTCGACATCACCGAATATCACACCAGTTTTCGCCAATACCGAGACGGTCACCCACCCGTCTGTGAGGCCACCGTGAAGCTCGCGGTCAATGGAACGCACGAACTCACCGTCGCGGAAGGTCACGGCGTGATCAACTCACTCGACCTAGCACTGCGCAAAGCGTTGCTTCCATTCTATCCAGAAATTTCCGGCGTATCACTCGTCGACTACAAGGTCCGCATCCTAGACGGTCACGCCGCGACCGCCGCCAAAACACGCGTGCTCATTGTTTCCACAGACGGTAAATCCAGTTGGGGCACCGTCGGCGTCTCGGATAATATTATCGAAGCCAGTTGGCTCGCGTTGGTCGATGGTATCGACTTGTTTCTTCAACGAGGCGGTCATCGGCCATCCAAATAAATCTAGGTTAGATCATGCGGCTTAGTTGATCCAGCGAACGAAAATGATGAATCAAAAAAAGCACTGGCGATTCATAGTGTTGGCTTTCATCGTAGGTGGAGGTATTTTTTTCACTCTCCAACATCACTACCGACTAACTAAAAAGCCGATAGTACCCAAGGTGAACGTTGCGAACACCACCATCCTCGCACCTGAAGACGAGGTCCACGCTGGATATGCCGGTTCAGAATCATGCCGCAAGTGCCACGCCTCCGCCT
>VFJU01000062.1 GCA_009885905.1 Verrucomicrobiota bacterium | reverse complement strand
AGCTCACCCGTGGAGCTTACCATGTCAGGAGTGATCGTGACCTTTTCCCAGACATTGAGGGCTGAGGATTTTTCCAACTCAAGTTTGCTGACACTCTGTCCCGTAAGTGGGGAAATCAGCGATGGAATCACCAGACATAAGGACAGCGCTCGGAGAAATGGTTTCATTTGAGTGAGGTAGCGAGGGAATAAAGTTCTTAAACGCTCTACCAAGAGACGAAAATAGTCAAACAATTTACTGATAGGAGGTTGCGCAATGCGGGAGAGCTCCTGTGTCACGGAGGAAAAGGTATGGGATTGCAATTTGAGGAGTTCTCTCCTAATTCAACCTCACCACGCCAAACTCCAATGACCCTGCATCGCATCGTTGCCTTTTTTTTCGCCACTATTGCCGCGCTTTTTCTCGCGAGTTGTGGCAACCAGAAACCCGCCGCGCCAGTGACCAAGGATGGCAAACCGGTGAACCCCTTCCCCGCAGGCAGCTACGACCATTTCAAGGCAGAGCCTAACTATCCGAAAACTCACTCGGTATGGAAAAATCAACAGCTCCTCTCCCAAACCAATCCTGAAAACTCATCCATCGTGATCGACCTCCAGAAACAACGGGGTTTCCTAATGAATGAAAACGAGGTCGCGATGGATTACCCGATTTGCTCAGGCATCGATTCTAGGCCTACCCCGACGGGTACATTTTACGTTCTCGAAAAAACGGTTGAGAAGAAGTCTAACAAATATGGTCGCCTTTACGATGCGGCGGGAGATTTGACCAATAGCGATGCCGACTCCACCCTTCATACCATTCCAGAAGGCGGGCGTTTCGAAGGTGCATCGATGCGCTACTGGATGCGACTCACCCATGACGGCGTGGGCCACCACATCGGTCCGGTGAAACGCTACCGCGCCTCTCACGCATGCATCCGCGGACCAAGCGCGACGATGCCGATTGTCTTTTCCAAGGTCAAAGAGGGGACGCGCTTTGTCATCGAGTGATGAAACAAAGCGACATTTCTAACAGCGGCTATTCTTCCTCCATGAATTGTTCGTGACCCGATTTTTTCATCTCCTTAATCGAATCAACAATTTTTGCGACTTCATCCATTTTACCGTTGAGAAACGCATCCTCCACCTCGCAGAGCGTCACGTATAAGCGCCCCAGCATTTTATGATAGGCGACTACGGCTTTGGCTTTTTCAGGGCCTTCCGGCATTGCCTTGACCCTTTCGGGAATTTCTAGCAACGAATTCAGTGCGGCTTGCTGAGCCTCGCGGGCTTGTGCCGCACCCTTTACGGGGTCGGTTTCCTTGCGGAAGCTCTTGAAAGCATCGTTCATCGCATCCATCTGCTTGGCCAGCGGAGTTTCATTTTCTTCCGCTTGCAACGGCAGCGAGAGAGCCATCAAGCCCATCAATAATATCGATTGTTTTCTCATGTGGCCTTGATACGAACGAAACTCACTCGTTTTTCCAATCGAAATCTTCAAAATGATTTGCGATGAATGTAAATCTGCGTAGCATTTCTTCATGATTTCAATGACTCTAATCCTTGCACAAGCAAGTCCTGCACCGGGTGGCTTTTCCATGTCCTACATCGTCATCATCGGCGCCTCACTTCTAGCGAGTTTTCTCATCAGTGGGACACTCAAGCGCCGCTTTGCCGAGTATTCACAAATTCCACTCCGCATGACGGGTGCCCAAATCGCCGAGATGATGCTCCAACAAAACGGCATCACCGATGTCCAAGTCATCAGCGTCCCAGGCCAACTCACCGATCACTACGACCCTGAGAAAAAGACCGTGAACCTCAGTGAATCCGTCTACGGTGTGGCCTCAGTGGCTGCCGCGGCGGTGGCCGCTCACGAATGCGGTCACGCAGTGCAACACCAACAGGCGTACGTCTGGCTCGGACTCCGCTCGAAACTGGTGCCCGCGGTGCAATTTTCTAGCAAGATGCTCAACTACATCATGATCCTCGGGTTCCTCGGTATCGGCTTCATGCACAACATGACGATGCTCTGGATCTGGGTCGGCCTATTCGCGGTGACAACTCTGTTCTCGTTCGTCACGCTGCCCGTCGAGTTCGATGCGAGCCGCCGAGCTCTCGTATGGATGGAAAGCAGCGGAGTCGCCGCCAGTATGGAGCATGAAAAGGCTAAAAACGCGCTGTTTTGGGCCGCCATGACCTACGTTGCCGCAGCGATTGGCTCACTTGCGCAGTTGCTCTATTTCCTAATGATGGCGCTGAACCGCAGGGATTGAGCGACTCCTGGCTCAGTTTAATTTTTCGTGCACCGCCTGCATCACGCGGGTGACGTCTAACTCATTCTGACAACGTCCATCCAACGAGCACATGGGTTGCAAACAAGGTGCGCACTCCACATGCCGCCGGACCACCGCATGACGTCGCCCCAGCGGTCTTTTCCAAACCGGATCGTTCGGGCCGAACAAGGTCACGCATGTCGATCCCGCATGAGACGCCAGATGGGGTAATGATCCATCTGCCGCAATGATCAATCCATGAACCGCCAAGAGTGGCAAAACCCCGGACAATGGCGCCGCATGAAAAAACTCGACCCCATCGCCCAACTTTTCTGCTAGAATTTTCCCGAGATTTCGCCCGCCATTCACGCCCGCTACGGTGATGCGTTTTCCAGCGAGCTGGAGTGACTCGCCAACTTCCTGCCAGCGCTCAATCGGCCACTCGTAACTTACTCCGAAATCGGAGTCCGGCGAGAGCATCACCGCCATGGCGACTGGCTCGATTCCTAGCTCAGCTGGAGCGTAAAATGCAGGACGAGTTGTTTTCACTCCCAACTCCTCCACCGCAGCTAGGTAATACCGCACCCGGTGCTCCAGTGGACTCGCCGTAAAAACTAACGGATTCGTCAAAAGCTTTTTTAATTTTTTCTCGTTCCCGCCAAACCGGCGAGAAATCCCACCCACTTTGAAAACCTCCGCCGCGAAGCCCATTTCCCAAGCGAGCGAGGCTTGCCATTTTAGCGCCATTCCAGCAGCCAGGGCCTTCACTTTCGCCCTCTCTGGGTAATCCACCACGATCAACCCCTCCACCGTCGTCCAAAACTCACGCTGCGCGGCCGGACAAAAAATCCCCGTGCTCAAGCCAGATGCGATCAATGCCCGCACCGCCGGCACTAGAAAACAAGCCTCATCCCAGCGCTCAGGCGCCGCCACTAACATTCCTCGGCCATTCATTGTCACCTATATCATTAACGGGCTTTCATCAGACGCAAACAGGAAAAAATTCACCAAGAATCGTAACAACCCCTTATTAAAAACTCCCTGCTCAAACTGAGCGGAAATCTCTAATGACTGTCTTACCAAGTCTTGACGTCGTCGGTCGCTTTGCCGTTAGCGCTCTTCACGACCCCGTCGGCGCCGTCACTCCACACCGCAGCTCTGCGACCGTTCAGGGTCACTTTCGCCCCGCCAGCCTTGGGCAAGGGTGCCACTTTTTCGTCGTAGTCGGCGTCAAGCATCAGCTTGTAGGTGCCGCCCCATGGGTCATAAAGGCCCTCAACAGTGGTGCCTGCAGAATTGTAAATTAGACCGTTCTTTTTAGCCTTGCCCTCTTTCACGGATAAAAACTTGATAGCACGTGCATTCAGCGGGGTACCCGTCGTCGGCTCGAGCCCGAGTACGATGTCGAGGAAATCCTTAACGTTATCTTTCGTATTGATCTCGGTGTCCACAGTCAACGCAGTTGGCATCGAACCATATTCGGTATAGAAATTGTTCACGGCGGACTCGATCGCCACGGCAGACGCCAGCGCGGTAGTTTTCTTGGCTTTCTGGATCGCAGCATTTCCTGCCGCAAATCCCGCACCCGCTAACACCGCGATGATCGTGATGACGACGAGGAGCTCTACCAGAGTGAAGCCGTTACGACGGCGATTGGATTTAGATTTCATGGTGAGTAGGAAGTTGAGTTTCACAAGCGCGGAGCAAATACGAGAAATGAAGGTCTGACAACCCCTCAATCACTTCCGCATCCACATGGTGACTACGATAGGCGATAATTTCCGCATTTCAAGTATCTCGATACTTTCTCAGCCACCATCCACCGAACTCACCGAGTGACGCGCCAACGATTCGACCTCCACAGGCATTTTCACCCATCCCACCTTTGCCGTTGCGGTGACGCTCAACAAAACCCAAACTTCAATCATGCCCCGCGAAAACTTGCGTGATTCCATCCTCGAAGCCCTCCGCTCCGCCAAAGGGAACCCACTGTCCAAGTCCCAACTCTCCCGCACTCTCAAACTCCCTGGCACGCGCGTCACCGAATTACGCAAATCACTCGACTCGCTCGTACAAGAGGGCGTCATCACCGAGGGCAAAAAAGCCTGTTACCAAATCACCAATGCCCCGAAAAACCAACTCTCCGGCGTACTAAAATTCCACCCCAAGGGCCACGCTTTCTTCTTTCCCGAGATCACCGACGAACAAAATCTATCTGCTGGTATCGATTTCACCGTCCATTCCCGCATCCTCATCGACCGCAGAAACGTCGGAACTTCGCTGGATGGCGATAAAGTGCTCGTCTCGATCATCAAACAAGTCGCCCGCCCTTTTCGGACCCGCAGTGAGTTCACCCCAGACCCTTCTAACGAAATCCGCGGCAAGGTAGAAAAAGTACTCGCTCGCCGGTCAGGCAGACTTGTCGGAACCTATCAGAAAAAAGCCAACTTTGGTTGGTGCGAATGCGATGATAAAGCCATCGAAGGTAAAATCGATATCATCGGCGACACCACAGCCATGCCCGGGCAACTCATCGTCGTAGACCTACAGGAATGGTTAGATCGTAACACCACACCCCGTGGCCGGGTCATCGAAGTGCTCGGTTGGCCCGGTGATCCCGGCGTGGACATGATTTCTGTAATCCACCGCTACGGCTTGCGGACCTCTTTCCCAGATCACGTCTTGGCCGAGGCGCGCGCCGTGCCGGAAGATCCAGAACCTTCAGAAATCGTACGCCGCAAGGACTGGCGTGACAAGCTGGTCATCACGATCGACCCAGCCGACGCAAAGGATCACGACGATGCAATCTGGTTAGAAAAAACTTCCAAGGGTTGGTCGCTCGCGGTCCACATCGCCGACGTTTCCTACTACATCAAGCCAGGCAGCCCGATGGACGTGGAAGCGATCGACCGTGGAAATTCAACTTACTTGGTGGATCGCGTCCTGCCGATGCTTCCCACTGAACTGAGTAACGGGATTTGCTCACTGAAACCAAATGTCGACCGCCTAACAAAGTGCGCGCTGATAGAAATTGATTTTTCCGGAGAGATCCGCAAAGCCATATTCATCGACGCAGTGATCCACAGTCGTGCGAAACTTTCCTACGAGCAGGCACAAGCAATTCTCGACGGTAAACCGGCTCCAGAAGGCTCGGACTCGAAACTCGTCGGAATGATAAAAGAAGGCTGGGCGCTCGCATCCGCGATGCGCACCCGACGCTTCGCCCACGGCGCGCTCGACTTGGAAATGCCGGAAATTAAAATCCGCCTCGACAACCAAGGTCGTGCCGAAGTCGCAGATCCCGTCATTCACACAGAGAGCCATCAACTCGTTGAGGAATGCATGCTGGCTGCAAACGAGGCCGTTGCGAAAATTCTCAAAGACCGAATGAAACCTGCGATTTATCGCATCCACGAAGATCCCGATCCATCCCGGTTGCTCGATTACACTGAGACCGCAAAAGCCCACGGCTACCGCCCAGGCGACCTCACCAACCGTGCGCATATACAAAAACTGCTAGATGACTCGAAGGGCAGCCCAGAGGAGCACGTCATCAAACTAGGTCTGCTGAAAAGTCTCAAACGCGCGGTCTATTCTGCCGAACCTATCGGTCACTACGGGTTAGCGAAAGGGGACTACTGCCATTTCACCAGCCCCATCCGCCGTTATGCGGATCTCATCGTTCATCGTGCCCTGCAGCCGTTATTAGAAAATCCGCCCAAGCCCCACGACCGCACGCCGTCACAAACTGACTTGCGCGAGATTTCCCGCCATCTCTCCGACACCGAACGTACCTCGTCTGATGCAGAGAACGAGACCAAACAAATCAAGTTGTTAGAATATCTCGATCGCGTGGCAAGTTCAGAAAACCCGCCGCATTTCGACGGACTCATAACGGATGTGCGCCCCATGGGCCTCATGGTCGAGATCCCGTCCATGGGCGTGCGCGGCGTGGTGAAACGCGAAGATCTGCCAGATGGTCGCTGGCGATTTGAAGCGCATCGCATGGCTTGGGTTTCCATGGATGGAAAAGTGATTCAGTTAGGAATGCGCCTGCCGCTGCGAGTGATCAACATCGACTTTGACAAGCGTTTCGTAGACTTCGCCGTCGCTGGTAAACCGACCACAGAGGGGACACACATCGCCAGCAAGGGAACGGTGCTTACCAAGAAACACGGCAAGCCACACAGCAAGCCCGGAAACCAAGTCGGTCCTGCGCACAAACGCAAAGGCTCCCCCAGCGAAACTAAGAAAAAACCAAAACGCCACAAGCGCAAATAAACCCTCGCTTCACAAACTAACATTCGGTAACTGCACACGCCTCCACTCGTCGCCGATATGGGCTTCAACTCCATCATCAAAAGTTGATGATTGATTGGTCAGCACGGTTTCTTCATCGTCGTTTCTACAAAAAATTTTCCACCAACAACATCACCGCGTGAGCCCACTTACCATCGCTGCCGTTAAGGAACAATCTGGGGAAATCCCAATCCATGCGGCGATCCACGCCCAACTTCAGTCGCGCAACGCTCGCATGACCAAAGCGGGCAAGCCTTACTTGGAACTCGTTTTTGCCGACTCAACTGGGAATTTCACGCTGAAAATTTGGTCGGACTCACCGAATTATGATGCCGCAGAAAAACTAGCTGACGACACCATCGTCCGACTCGAAGGCGAGTGGACTCAGAACCAATATGGCGTGAACCCAAACCACCTCACATGGCACAGCTTGGATGATCATGCCACGGCGGACTTTCTCGCTGGAGATCCTTCGATCCGCGAAAAACAACAACGCGATTTTGCAGACATTCAAAGGCTTTGCGAATCTATCGTCGATCCTCGCTTGCATGGACTCTGCAATCATTTCCTCATTCAGTTAGGTGAGCGCTTCCGTCGCACGGCGGCCGCTAAGAAAAACCATCACGCCCGTCGCGGCGGCCTTGTCGAACACGTCGCACAAATGATGCGTTCCGCCGACGCTCTATGCCCGCTTTACCCTGAGCTCAACCGTGATCTCATCCTCGCCGGAATTCTTTTCCATGACTGCGGTAAACTCTGGGAAAATTCATACCCTGAAAACGGATTCAGCCAGATTCATAGCATCCACGGAGAAATGTTAGGTCATATCCCGCTTGGCATCGAACTGGTGAACAAACTTTGGAACGAGCTTCTCAGCACTGCCGAAAATGAATCATGGCAAGCGCTCAAGCCTTCGACGGAAATGACGCGCCTGCACTTGCTTCACCTCATCGGCAGCCATCACGGTCAGTATGAATTCGGATCACCTGTGCTCCCACGCACTCCCGAGGCATTTGCGCTGCATTACATCGATAACTTGGATGCTAAAATGGAGATGCTTCGCGACGCATACGCAAATTCTAACGAAATTGCTCCAGGTATTTTTGACCGTGTGTTTCCGTTGCCTACCAACTTGGTACGACCACTCGCAAATCACACTCCGGCACCGTCCGAACCAGCGACCGAGGCCACAACCGAAATTGATAGCCCATCTACGGATAATTGATCCTCAGAAGTGGATCGCGTGTCCTTCCGCAGCGAGGGTCGCCTCGTGAATCACCTCGGACATCGTCGGGTGCGCATGGATGGTTGCATGAATCTCAGAAGCAGTTAGTTCCTGATCGAGCGCCAAGCCCATTTCCGCAATAAGTTCCGTAGCGTTCTCACCGATGATGTGCGCCCCTAGCAGTTCACCATGCTTTTTCCCATAAAGCAACTTGGCAAATCCATCAGGTTCCCCCGAGGCGATCGCCTTGCCGATGGCGACAAATGGAATCTTTCCGACAGTGTATTCAATGCCCTCAGCCTTAAGTGCACGCTCGGTTTTTCCAACGGAGGCCACTTGCGGGTGGCAGTATGTGCAACCCGGAAAATTAGTCACTTTGCGCGGCTTGTGGTTAGGAACGTAAAGCCCCTCGACCACCTGAACAGCCTCGAATGATGCCGTATGGGCCAACCACGGAGGACCCGTGATATCACCCGCGGCATAAACGCCTGGGATGGATGTTTCATAACGATCTCCGACCGTGATGTAGCCACGATCATCTAACTGAGGTTGCTGGCCACCAGGCAATACTGGCTCAATGCCGATCGCCACAATACAAACTTCCGCGCTCAACACGCCATTTTCCTTAGGACCCTCTACGGTGAGCTCGACGTGGCTGCCGTGATCCACCATCTTGGTGATCTTGGTGTTGGTTAGACAGCGGATGCCTTGCTTGGTCAAAGATTTTTCTAACGCATCACCCACTTCGTCATCCTCGACGGGCAGGATACGCGGAGCCATTTCGATCAATGTGACTTTGGTGCCAAAGGCATTGTAAATGTATGCGAACTCCACACCAATCGCGCCTGCGCCGATGATCAACAACTCCTTGGGCTGCTGAGGAAGGACCATCGCTTCCTTCGAGCCGATCACCGATTTCCCGTTAAACGGAAGCGGCGGCAAGCCACGGCTCTTGCAACCCGTAGTGATGAGAATATCCTTGGTTTCAAGAACCTGGCGAGTTCCATCCGTCGCGACAACGCCAACTTTACCCGATCCCTCAATGGAGCCAAAGCCGCGCACATAGTCGATACCATTCTTCTTGAGAAGATACTCGATTCCACCAGCAAGGCGGTCCGAAACCTTGCGTGAACGACCGATCACCGCCGACCAGTCATACGAGAGCCCCTCAATTTTTAAACCGAACTCCGCCGCCTTGTGAGTCAGCATGTGATAGACCTCAGCGT
>VFJU01000086.1 GCA_009885905.1 Verrucomicrobiota bacterium | reverse complement strand
ACCACGTGTGCGTCGTCGGTGACGATGATCAATCGATCTATGGATGGCGTGGTGCTGAGGTCGCTAACATCCTCCAGTTCGAAAAATTTTTCCCAAATCCAAAAGTTATCCGCCTCGAGGAAAACTACCGTTCCACCCAAGCCGTACTGCATACCGCTAACAGCCTTATCCGCCACAACGTCGGCCGCCGCGAAAAAATTCTCCGCCCCACCCGCACCGGCGGTGACCCAGTCCGCATCGTCGCGATGCCAGGCGACGACGAGGAAGCTGATTTCATCGCCGAGGAAATCATGACCGAAAAAGGCGCATTCGGACGTGAGTGGGAAGACTTTGCCATCCTCTTCCGCACCAACGGCCAGAGCCGCAAGCTGGAACTCGCCTTCCGCGAACGTAAAATGCCTTACCGCATGGTGGGTGCGCAAAGTTTTTACGACCGTCGCGAGGTGCGTGACGTTCTCGCATACGCCCAACTCCTCGCCGCCCCAGACACCGATGTACCGTTGCTACGCATCCTTAACGCACCCAACCGCGGCATCGGTCAAGCCACCGCAATTCTCGCCACAGACTGGAGCCGCCAACAAAACCAATCCGTCTGGCAAGCTCTCTGCGATCCAAATTTTACCGAGCAGTTAGGAACAAAGTCCGCCAATGCGATCCAAGAATTCATCGCCACCATCGCTGGAGCAAAAAACCGCATCGAGATCGCCAAGCAGAACCCAGCTGATGTGTTAGAAAATTTAATTAAAGAAATTGAATATCTGCCTTGGATCGAGCGATCCTGCAAAACCGACAGCGAACGCCAACAGCGTGGTGAAGGAATTTTCAGCGTGATCGACAGCCTACGAAAACACACAGAAAAGGGCAAAAACCTACAATCATTTATTGATCACAGTGCACTTGCCTCTGAAAAAGATGACGAAGACCTTGAGAAAAAACAAGGAGTCACCCTCATCACCCTGCACGCGTCTAAAGGGTTAGAATTCCCCATCGTTTTCCTCGTCGGTCTCGAAGAAGGATTCTTGCCCCACACCCGCAGCATTGCGGAAGGCACCAAGGACGAAGAGCGCCGGTTGTTATACGTCGGCATCACCCGTGCCAAAGACCAACTCACCATGACTTACTGCTCCACTCGAATCAAGTGGGGTCAAGAAACCGGATGTCAACCTAGCAGTTTCATCGGCGAGCTTGATGACGAGTTCCTCCTCCACACCACATACGACGAAATCCAAGGAGCCACACCAAGCACTGACGAACTCGAAAGCTTCTT
>VFJU01000312.1 GCA_009885905.1 Verrucomicrobiota bacterium | reverse complement strand
GTTCCTGGAAGTGATCAGATAGCGTCTTGAGACCCATTTGCCTATGGGCTAAGCCAGCTAGTGCCTGCGGCAGAGGGATGATCGCCGTTAGCACGGCTTCCCGCGTTCCACGTCCGCACGGTTCTGCTGGGCTTCCCGTCCTGCGTCCACGGTCACACGCTTGGGAGGGACTGAGGAAATCTTCCACCAGCCTTCGATGGGCGGCAGGAGTCCGCGTGAGATTGCATCGCCAATCACGTAGGTCCACACCGGCTTGATGAGTCGGCGTTCGAGGATCATCTGGCGGAACGAGAACCGACGATCCGCCTTGGCGACGATCAATCTAACACCGGCACCGCCGATCTTGCTCGAATCCGCCGCGAACTCAAACGGGATCACTCCGAGTGCAGAATCCCTTCGGAGATGTTCGAGGAAGCCGGTGAAGGTGGGAGATGGGCAGTTCGACTGAAAGCTCTCAATCGATTCGTCGGGTTTAAGTGCCACGAGTTTTCCGCCAACGATTCGTTGCAGCGTGACCGGGTCGCTTGGGTCATTGCTGGTGGCGGCCGCGCCGACCACGAAGTCGCCATTGTCATCGAGTTCCCCTCGGGCGGTTTTGAGCACGCGGGAAATATCCGCGTTGTCCTTCACCGCGTGTTTTTCTAACGCTAACAACTCGATCTCGTCGAGGACGTGATTGATCGAATGCTGGATCGTGGGATGCGAACGAACACCGCCCGCCCATTCCGGTTCGTGGATGTGGAGCACCGAGGTGGATGGCAGGTCGCGGGATTTTCCGCTGTCCTCCAAGGCTCGATAGAAGATCGGTGCGCCCCAAGTATCGAGACCCAACGCTCGAAGTCCGCCACCATTCAGGGACCACCGATCCCGACAAGATCACCAACTGGGTGCGGTTGATGGCCCGCCTGTTTGACGCCGCCGAATCCGCCGCCACCGTTCGCAACCGCCCCGAGGACAACGGAGTCGGAATGCCCCGCATGAAGTGGTTCTTCCAAGCAATCGAGGCCAAGGGACTGACCAAATTCTACGCCGCCCGCGCCAAAAAACTCGCCGCCTGATTTCCACTATGCCAAACGAAACCATGAACACCGAATACCACACCATCGACGGAGCAACTTTCTCCGCCGCCGACCCGACCGACCTGATGACCCAACTTCGTCGGGACAGCTTCAACCCGGAAGCCGACCTGCCATCCTACTGCCGCGCCACTGCCCGTGCGTCCAAGATGCAGACTGGCAAGCCACACCGAGCTTGGCCGCCCAAGGTGCTGGTCGAAGACATGCTTGCCTCTGGACTCATCGCCACTGGCAAGCGCCATCCGGAATGGGGAACCTCTAACGACTGAACGGCCATGGCGTACCGAATCATGCAACCACGCTTTCCGCTAGGAAGAACCGTGGCGACTCCCGCCGTGATGGCACTCAGCATCGACCTCGCATCCTACATGCACCGCCACCACTGCGGCGACTGGGGGGATCTCGAAGAAGGAGACAAGCAATTGAACGAAGAAGCACTAACCAACGGCGACCGCATCCTGAGCTGCTACCAAGTCGGTGGTGGCCGACGCATTTACATCATCACGGAGGCGGATCGCAGTTCGACGTGTGTGATGTTTCCGGAAGAGTATTGATCTTGCTTCGAGCTTCAGCGGATTGACGCTTTCCGTAGCCTCGCTGCGACATCGACCATATCCTGCCGAATGGCAATGCGCAGGAAACTGGTGTCACTGGATTCATCGGGAAGAATACTGCCGAGCACAAAGTGACTGGCTTTTGCGGGCCCGGGTGAGGTTTCGGTGATAAAGTGCTCGTTGAGCGTGTAAAGAGCGTCAGTGCAGGAGGGATTTTCAAGCCTGACTTCTTCGGCGAAGGCGGCAATGGCTGCATCCGCGCCACCATCGTAATGCAGGACGGTGTAGAGAATATCGAAGGCATCTTTGGGCTGCTGACGGTCACGGAAAGCCCGTAGCTTGAGCGCCAAGAAAGGCCCTACTTCGCACACTCGGGCAGTCAATTTCTGCTGGGCACCGTGCAGATCGATTCCTTCGACAGCGACACTTCTGGCCGTGACCAAGGCGCGTTCCACGCCGGGCATTACCGCTGCTGTGATATCATCGACCTGTGCGCTTCCGGTGGTGAAAGGAGGTTTCTCGACAAGAAAATCAACTGGCACGATAAAATTGCCGATGATCTTTTCAAATCGAGACGGATGGTCAGGGTTCGGACTGAAACCTTGACCGGCAAGCTCCCAGAAGAGATTGCCATACTGCCCGGAGTCGGCAGCCAGGGCAATTCCAAGGTCCACGTCCAGCGTCGCTGGGCGAGGGAGTTTGCGTGACGCAGAAATGTCCCCGCAAAGGTATTTCGGCACCATGCCGCCAATGAGCACAAGAGAGTCGTGCCATTGACTCAGGCCGGCCCACACGGTTAGGAATGCGCTCTCCGCGAGCGCGGTGTGGTCAGGGTCGTATTGGCTGTAGGTGTCGTATTTCATGGCCGGCAGAATCCTTTCCACTCTCGCAGGGCTGTGGCCGCGTCCGGACCACGCAGCCCTGTGCGCTGGAGATCGAGATAGATTTGCGCGTCGGTCACCAAGGTCAATCCGTTGTGTATCTGGGTTTCTCTGAGCAAGCCATCATCATCGGGCACATGGAGCCAAAGTTTGCCTCCCTCGCCAACAAGCCGAAGTCCGAGATTTTCCAGTGTAGCGGAATCCGGCAGGCGCGAGACGTAGGCCGAGGTGACAACGGGTTCGGTGAATGGATGGCGCACCCAGGCGGCGAGCCACTGGGTAAATGCGATGGATACAGACTCGTGATGCGCCCATTCCTGCAAACGATTTGCCAACTCAACAGCCGAACCAAGAAAGCCTGCATAGAGCGTCGTGCGGTTGCGTTTGGAAAATTGATCTGCATCCGCCCAAGCGTCCAGAAGGGACAGGGAGTCGCGTAATCGGAACTCCCGTGGGCTGATTTTCTCAGCAAACCCCTGACTGATGAGGTGTTGGACGATGCGGGACACGAGGCCAGAACTGGCACTGGTGAGCGTCACGATCTCGGATTGAGTCCAAACGCGGTCATGATCCGTGAGTAGGCAGCGGATGATGCGTGCGCTCTTGCCGACGAAAATGTTGCGCGGCTCCAACTCGTATGAAAAGGAACGTCCTGGCAGAGGGCGACGGTCCACTAGAAGGCCAGGGGCACGCAGCCAGGCCCTCCCATTCAAATCGATGGCAGAAATGCCGCGAGCCTTGCAGGCTTCCAGAACCCTTGGGGAGAGTTCGGGTGTGACAAGGAGTGGCTGTGGCAATTGGTCGGTCGGCAGGCTCTCCACCCAAGGAAGACTGGCCTTGAGCTCATAAAGCGGAGCAAATGGCAGATGCCTTCCGTCGAATTCCAGGTCAACCCGGGATGGTCGCTCTGAATTGCTGCCTGGCGGACAATGCCAGACCAAGTCGGGATCGTCGGGCAGAAGCTCCCGAAAGTGGTGCACCAGTTCGCTTTCGTGGCGAATAGCCGCACTTTTACTGGAATTTAATTTTTTCACTGTGCAGTGAGAATGGTGCTTCTCAGTGGGAAATCAAGAACTTTTACTGATTTAAAGCACATTCACTGAGTAGTAAAAGATGCGGAATGGAGTAAAATCCCTGGGAGTGATTCGCCTTGATGGTCTTCTCCAAACCGTTCGGCAGTCAGGGAGGTCTGGGGATACGTCGGCAATGGGAAGCAGGTGGCAAATTGGCCCCCTTACTTCCCACTTTTTCGATGGCCTGTCACGAATTGGAAATCGGCGCAAACCATCGATATTGCTGGTTTTTTCGCGTGCCGAGTGCCGCCGCCAACCCCTCAATTATGTGGGAAGTGCAAAATGGAACATTTCATGGAATTTGGACGAGGGTCGCGACATCCCTGCGTGAGTCGTTGGCGTTCAATAGATTCCTTGATTTCTCAGGGGTATTTGAACCCGTTTGAACCTCGGCCATCGCGGCGATCACATCGGGTGTTAGGTCGATGGAGACTTGTCCGGGGATTTGAACCATGAACCTCGCGCCTTCGTTGAGGAGTCGGGAGATTCGTTGAACTGGAGTGGTCATGATGATTGGATGAGTGGTTGCAGGGGCGGGAATTGAACCCACAGAGGCGAGTGTATGAGGCTCGCCTG
>VFJU01000484.1 GCA_009885905.1 Verrucomicrobiota bacterium | reverse complement strand
GATACCTGAGGGCGAGTGACAGTTCGAAGAAGACCTGTGAGTCAAACTTTTCCTCAAACTGAGTGTTTTGGGCCCAATGCTGGTCGCTATCCGATGCGCCGATGGTTACCCCCCCAATGGCGGCGGCTCTTAGATTGACACGACCCGATGTCCATTCCGCCTGAGGCCCTAGGTAAAGTCCGGGTAACTTTTGCTGATATGAGATGCCCTTCTCGTCCGGGGGAAAAGACCCTCGCTCATCCCGGAATAGACCTCCATCAGGATCCGTAGAATAAACGTAGGACCCACCCCGTGCCGTCCATGCAATGTCGATGTAACGAAATCCGAAGAGCGCCGAATACGCCGAGGATTCGCGCTCCAAAAATGTCCATTCGACACCCGCATCGATCCTGCAATAGGCATCAAGTTCCGTGTTGTTATGAATCGAACGATCCGTCCATTGCGTGCCGGATCCCAGCCAGTCGTCATCCACCATCTGCCCTTGATCGACCAGAGCGGTGGTGAAGTCGGCATAGGTATCCAAACAAGCATTTAGTGAGTGCCGAAATCCGCCCTCCACTGTTAGAGCTTCCTGCGTTTTCCATACGAGGTGACTCAATTCTCCCGATTCTGAGGAGCCACCGTAAACAATCTCATCGGCCGTGGCTTGGAAGTATCCGAATCCGAGCGAAAACGATGTTTTGAGTTCTTTGATTTCCATCTGCATCACTGCGACGTTTTTATCATCTACCCCACCGAAGCAGGTGCCCGCTGTGAGGAGTGCAATAATGATGATTTGTTTCATTTAATTTTTGATTTGGTTTAATTTTCGAGCCAGCGACCGAGTGCTTCTTCAAGTTCTTCCGTCCGCTTGACGTTGAAGGATTGGCCAGCGGCGACAGTGATTCGTCGGCCAGAGCTGTTCTGGAAATGCATTAGCACCGGTGTGGATCCGGGATGCGCGGCGAGGGCGGCCTTGATTTCGGCGAGATCGCGGTCGCTATGGCGTGTGGTCGAAAGGGTAAGTTCTAACGGGCCCTTGCCATTAGCTGCGCTGCGCTTGATCTTGAGTTCTGAGAGTTCGTTACCCGTGATGCGACGACCTCCGGTCCTGTCGTCTGTCTGAATGTTTCCTTTGAGCCTGATGATTTTACCTGGTTCTAGCAGACCTGCATCACGGGCGGGGACGAAAGTCTCACCCCACAGCATGATTTCTGCACTGCCAGTAAAATCTTCCAGTACTAAAACGCCAAACGGCTTGCCAGTTTTGGTCATTTTCGCGTCGAGTGATCGTACCATTCCGGCGAATGGGTAGCGCTCGCGTGGATTTGATAGATCTAAATCCTCAATAAGGCCAAGACGACGATATTTATTAGAATCGATGACACTGCGGAATTTGTCGAGCGGGTGACCGGTGACGTAGAATCCTAACAGTTCCTTCTCATGAGCGAGACGTTCGTCTTTCGTCCACTCTTCCACAGTCGGATGAGATGAACGGGTGGATTTCGTCTTTGCTGCTGGAGCGGAAAATTCTATCGAATCAAACATAGAAACTTGACCAGACGCGCGGTCGCGCTGCGCGGACAAAGCCGAAGCGACCACTTGATCCAGTCGAGCGCACATGCCAGCGCGAGTCTCTTCGGTCCAGTCGAGTGCGCCTGCTTTGGCGAGATTTTCGAGAATGCGTTTGTTGACGACCTTAGAATCGAGGCGCGCGGCAAAGTCATCCAGCGAGGTGAAGCTGCCATTTTTTTCTCGCTCGGCGATGGTGATCGCCATGGCCCCCTCGCCGCAGTTCTTGATGGCGGCGAGCCCGTAGCGCACACCTTGGGAGCCATTCGGTGTGAGTTCAGGAGTAAAGCGGAGTTGCGAGGCATTGATGTCAGGAGGTAATATTTCTATGTTCATCCGATGACACTCTGAGACGAAAACGCTGATTTTGTCGGTATTGTGAATCTCGTTAGAAAGCAGGGCGGCCATGAATTCGACGGAGTGATTCGCCTTTAAATACGCTGTCCAGTAAGAGATGTGACCGTAACAAGCGGAGTGAGATTTATTAAACCCGTACCCAGCGAACATCGCAATCTTATCGAAGATCTGGTCAGCAAGTTTCTTGCCGATATTGTTCGTTGATGCCGCGCCTTCGACAAATTTTGCCCGCTGCTTCTCCATTTCCACAGGATCTTTCTTGCCCATCGCGCGGCGGAGTAGGTCGGCACCACCCAGCGAGTACCCGGCAAGTAACTTGGCGGCATTCTGAACCTGCTCCTGATAGATCATCACTCCGAATGTATTGCCACAGACTTCTTCGAGAAGCGGGTGTTCATACATTGCTCGCTTGCGACCTTTTTTTACGTCGAGCATCTGGTCGATGAACTGCATGGCGCCTGGGCGATAGACGGCGAGAAGGTCGATGATGTCATCGATTTTCTCGATCGCATACTTACGGCAAGTCTCGACCATGCCGCCGGATTCGAGCTGGAAAACGCCCATCGTCTCGCCGCGGTTGAGGAGTTCAAAGGTTTTCCAATCCTCTAGAGAGATCGCTTCAATGGTGAAATCTGGGGTGTGTTTGCGGATGTGTTGAATCGCCTCGTGAATCACCGTGAGGTTTTTCAAGCCGAGGAAATCCATTTTGAGAAGACCCACATCGGTGATGGCTTTCATGTCGTACTGGGTGACGACTTCGCCTTCATTGCCACGGGTGAGAGGGACGTGTTCGTCGAGTGGGCGGTCGCCGATCACGACCCCGGCCGCGTGGACCCCGACATTTCTAGCAAGTCCTTCGAGCTTGGTGGCGTAGCTCCAGAGTTGTTGATAAGTGGTACTACTTTCGATGAGCTCCTTCAGTTCAGGTTTCGATTCGTACTCATCCTTGAGTTTGATATCGGGTTTTGTCTCAATCATCTTGGCGATGCGGTCGCCTTCGCCGTAGGAAATCCCCATGACGCGACAGACATCGCGCAGTACACTTTTCGCACCTAGTTTGCCGTAGGTAATAATGTGAGAAACACTGCGTTCACCATATTTTTTTCTAACATAGTCTATAACCTCAACGCGGCGACTCTGGCAGAAGTCGATGTCGACGTCGGGCGGGCTAACACGTTCTGGGTTGAGAAATCGCTCGAACAATAAGCCGAAGCGCAGTGGGCAAATGTCAGTGATACCCATGGCGTATGACGCAAGCGATCCCGCCGCCGAGCCACGTCCAGGACCTACTGGGATATCGTTATCGCGCGCCCACTGGATGAAGTCGGCAGTGATAAGGAAGTAGGAGGCGAAACCTAATTTATTGATCGTTTCGACCTCGTATTTCAAGCGGTCTGCGATCTCAGGACTGGCAGCTTTTTCCGTGCCGTAACGTTTCACCAGGCCATCGCAGCAGACTTTCATCAGGTATTCCTCCCGCGGGCTGCCATCGGGCGTACCGAATTGCGGGTACTTCTCCGAGCTAGTCGAGTCTAGCTTGATAGAGACATTGCAGCGCTCGGCGATTTCCAATGTGGCATCGCAAGCACCGGGCACGTCCGCAAAAATTTCGCGCATCTGCTCGGCGGTTTTGAAATAAACTTCCGGCGTGTAATGCATCCGGTTTTCGTCGATCACCAAGTTCCCGGTGCCGATGCAGATCATCACGTCATGCGCCTCGTGATCGTGTTTGTTGAGAAAGTGCACGTCATTCGCCGCGACCACCTTGAGGTTCATTTCTTTTGCGAACTTTAGTAAATAAGGTGTAACCAGTCGTTGCGGTTCAAGTCCGTGGTTGTGAATTTCTACGTAGGTATTTTCTTTGCCGTAAATTTCTACGATTTCTAGCAGCGTCTGGCGGGCTTTTTCTTCGTCTCCGGCTCGCAACCATTCATTGACGGGGCCTGATATGCATCCTGTTAGGCAAATAATACCTTTAGAAAATTCGCGGAGCGTCTCGCGGTCGACACGTGGTTTACCGTAGTAGAGTCCTTCGAGATTTCCCTTGGAGACGAGCTTGCTTAGGTTGTTCCAGCCCTCGTTATTCTCTGCGAGCAGCGTCATGTGGGTGGCACGTTTGCGACCAACAACTTCTTTTTTGTCCTGCATCGATCCCGGTGCGAGATAGATTTCGCAACCGAGGATCGGCTTCACGCCGACCTTGTGGCAGTCTTGGTAAAATTTGATCGCTCCGTATAGGTTGCCGTGGTCGGTCATTGCTACCGCTGGCATTCCAAATTCTTTGGCGCGTTGCGCAAGATCCTTGGTGCGGATCATGCCGTCGAGCAGTGAAAACTCGGTATGGAGGTGAAGGTGGACGAAGGATTCGGACATCGGGCGAGTCGACCTTAGCGAGCCGATGACAGAGGGCAAGCGGAGGCTGGTGAGAATGTGAAAGCCGACCTCCGGGGAGACGCTCCAACGGGTTTTTAACGGGTTGGGGCGTACTGCCTTTTGCTAAAAATTCGAGAGCTTTCCTTAATCTGCCAGCATCGGGATGGTGGTGCCGGGCTTGTCCATCGTGACCTTGCGTCCGTATTGCATCCAGCGGTAGGCGACGACGCTGCTCAGAAAGATCACTGGAATGGCAAAGAAAATCCCAACGCAGAACGCAAGAATCCCGGCGATGGAGACGGCCACATAGAGCAGCATGAGGGTGAATAAACTGGTCCTGTTATTGGTGGTAAGCGAGGAGCTGTAGCGGAATGATTCGATAATGCCCATGTCACGATCGACGATGGCGAAGAGGTATTGACCGTATCGTAGTGCAATGTAGATGCCTGGAATCACTAACAAAAACAGACCGATTGTGACCGCGGTGAAGTAAATTAGAGAGCTCGCAATGACAGGAAGTAATTTGCCAGCGCCACTGAAGAGCATACCAATCGTCACGGGTTTGCCAGAGACAAGATTCAGTCCGATTCGAGTCAGTCCGATCGATAGAAACAAGGCTATAATCTGACGGATGAATTGGTGAGGCACGCTGTCATTTTGCTGAAAGCTTGCCATGATTTGGCTAGCAGCTGCGGTCTGTGTACCTCCTGCAACTGTTTCGATTGTATCGTTTTTGACGAGGCTCAGCGTGCTATCCATCCAGACCAAGCTGAGGTTTACCATCGCAGTCACGGCGATGTAGGTGATCATTACAAGTATGACCGTCCCGATATTTCTGGTTGTTAGAGTGAATCCACGTTTGAGACAAGCGACTGCATCCACCCGATCACTGCCTGGGTTTATTTCAGTAAGAATCTGTGCGGCGAGAGGCGTGGTGTTAGGATCAGATGGAACAACGACGTTGCTGAATAATCCCGGCACTTGTCCTGCGGGCAACCAGTCTTTCATGGATGCATTCCAGACGAGATCTTTACTAGGAT
>VFJU01000259.1 GCA_009885905.1 Verrucomicrobiota bacterium | reverse complement strand
TTATTTTCCGGCGGTAAGAAACCCCTCAGCATCGAGAAAAGAATGGGCAGGAAGTGACAGTCCTTCAGGTGGAGCTGCCGGTCCGTGCGCTTGGATTTCGCCGTTTTCGGATGAGAGGATATGCCAACCTGGAAGTAGCCTGCCCCATGTGCCAAGTTTGTGACCTAACTGTTTTTCGCTTGTCACTTGCGGGCACGGTGGGTCAGGCATCGACATGGCGATCACGATTCCTCTGATCGCAAGACAGGGATAATGGAATAATTTCTCCTGATAGATCGGATCCAAGGCTTGTGGTCCAAAGTCGTAGAAAATGAGAGTGGCGTTCAGTTGAGTGTGGCCAATTTCTTTGCGCAATTCGTCGCCGCCGACCCATGTTGTGGGCGGGTTGCCAGCGATGGTGCTGCGCGACGTGCAGGCCGCTTTGAAGAGTTCGGGGAAAGTGAGTCGTAGGCTCAGTAAGCCCATTTGAGTGAGTTCGTCATTGAGTTCACCAAACGACTGGCGCCGTTGCAGAGCGTTGATCTGACCGATTTGGTGGCCATTTGTCCAAAATCGTTGCCGCTCAAGCGCGCTGAGTTCGCGGAATTTTTGAATGGCATCGCCGTGTCCTTTTGGGATTCGTGATTTCCAGACGGGGGCATCGAAGGCTTCGCTAACAGCATCTGCAGAAGCGGCCAAGAGCCCGGCTCTCAGCGATTCCAGATCGGCATCTTCTGGGTCAATCGGCATTCCCATCGCGATCGTTATTCCCGAGCGTGAGCGGTATGGATACTTGCTAATGAAACGACCCCGTTCGAACGAAAAAATCGATTCCCACGAGCCATCGCACCAAATCGGGATCAGTGGGTGGCCTGCTTTTTTTGCGATTAGCTCGAAGCCGCGTCGTAGTTCGTTGAGCGTGCCGGTGCGACTCAGTTGTCCTTCT
Source organism: Verrucomicrobiota bacterium (assembly GCA_009885905.1). Taxonomy (GTDB): domain Bacteria; phylum Verrucomicrobiota; class Verrucomicrobiia; order Verrucomicrobiales; family Akkermansiaceae; genus Luteolibacter. The sequence goes on along the minus strand of VFJU01000259.1, from coordinate 3,790 downwards.
GGAAACAAGCAAACGAGGTCGCCATTTTTCAATGCCTCGATCGTGATCCGGATCGCCTCGCGCGGTTGGTCGCGCCGGATGGTGACCGTATTTAAAATCCGTGAAAAGAAGCGAATCGAGCGACGGGCCATGAACGTCTCGTCCATCACGAATCGAACTGGGCGAGCACAGGCGGCGGAGATGAAAAGACCATCCGCGAAGGTTAGGTGGTTCGGTAGCAAGAGTGCTCCGCCGGAGAGCGGAATGCGGTCGGGATGGGCCACTCGGATGTGGTAGATCCAGCGGACGATGGCCCCGCCGACCAAGCGGATGAAATCGCCAGGAAGTAATCGCAGCACCAATAGGCTCATCAGCCCGCAGGTGATGCTGATGAAAATGAGTTCGATCTTGAATGAATTGCTAACAGAAATTCCGCAAGCTTTGGTGCCGAGTTCGAAGATGCTGATTAAAACGACCGCGATCATGCCAGCGATGCAATTCTGGAGATTCACTGTGGATTGCAATTCTCCGCGTTTGTTGGCGGGGTAGCGATCCTGCATCCACGCGGTGAGTGGAGTGAGAAAGATGGCACTGCAAAAACCAAGAAGCCCGAGAGTGATTAGAAATAGCCATCCGCTAGGGGTCATGAAGGCAAGTGCAAGTGCGGTGATGGTCATTGCCATTCCGGCGGCGGGCACCCAGCCGAGGTCGATCCGTTTCCGCAAGAGATAGGATGCCAGACCGAATCCTGCCGCCATGCCTAACGAGGTCGCCGCCATGAAAACCGAGGACATCGTGCCGAAGCCATCGCCGCCACCGGTCAGCATCTTGGCCAGTTTGATCGACCCTAAATTGATGAACGCGGCAAACCCCCAGAAGAACGCCACGCCGAAAGAAGCGCGGCGCAGTGGAACATCTCGCCATAGGTCAGCGAGGTTGATGAAATGACTGACGAGGAGCTTGGGGGTAAACTTCGTTTCACCTTGTGGAGAAACTTTTGGCACAAAAAAGCCGAGTAACACGGCAAGTAGTGTTGATAATGTTAGAATGAATAATGGAACGAGCGCTGCATTCCACGCGGCGGTTATTTCGTCGCGGTGACCGGTGAAGCGTTGATCGAAAAGCCAGCCCGCAAAAATTTCACTGATTAGAATCGCCAGCATCGACGTCATTTGTTGAATTCCAGCAGCGAAGCCAAGGTGACTGGAGCCGACCAATTCTTTGTTCATTCCAATTTTCGCGGGGCTAAAAAATGCGGCCTGCACCGCGAGTGCGAAAAACCCGCAAAGAGCGAGAGGCATGTTCTTGATGACGACTGCACCACAAATGCCAGCCAGCACCAATGCTTGGATGCATGAGGTCACCAGCATGACATTGCGTTTTGAGAATCGGTCGCTCACCCATCCTGTTAGGGGCGCGAACAAGATCATGGGCAGTGCCAACATCAATCCGGCTAGGGATGGCACATCCAATTTCACTCCGGAGCCTAGTGGAATCAGCAGAGTGAATGCCAACGCGCCACCGAGTGGAATGAGCGTGAACTGCACCATCTTATCGCTAAACGCATTCTGAGCTTGTTGGGCGATCATGCACCAAAATCCCACCCATTGCCGCTTGGTTGGTGGGGTATCAAGCGATTCTTCAGTCATGTTAGAGTGAAAGCGATTTGGTGCTGGGTTTAAGGAAAGTACCGCTAGCGGATTTCCACGGTCGTGCCTGGACGGATGAGAGTGGGGAGGCGGACGGCATCCCAGTTCGCCATGCGGATGCAGCCGTGGCTGCGTGCACGACCGATGGTTTCGGGATTCGGGGTGCCGTGCATACCGATGCCGGGCCGGCTCAATCCGCACCAGAAGATTCCGACGGGGCTGTTAGGACCTGGAGGAATATGGAGAGCTTCCGAATCTGCGCTGCGCTTGCCGGTGTCTAGCAGTTTTTGGTCGTAACGCCAATGTGGGAGTTCCACAGAGTTGCGCACTTCCCATGTTCCAAATTTGATGAACCTATTCTCGCCGGGAGTGATTGGAAACGAAGCGATCAATCCGCGATTGGGGACGATCGTATTGCTGCTAAGTGATCCCGGTTCCGCCACGATACGTGCGGGGGGTGCGCCCTCGAAGATTCGGACTTGGTTGACCTTGGTGTCCACCACTGCATGACGCAGGCTCATGACCTCGTCCGATTTGTAGCCTAAACCTGTTAGGCTTTCAATCGTGAAAGGCGACACATTCGGCACGACGAGTGAGTCGCGTGGTTTGAGGCTATGGATTTTTAAATTCGGGTTGATGAGGGCGAGGAATTCGACGTCGCAGTGGTAGCGTTCTGCCATGAATTCAGCGACGCCACGGTAGCTCATGCGTTTCCGTCTGGCCTGGTGCGAGACCTTGGTGGGGAGTGACGCGTCCACCCAAGCGACGACGCAGTCGGGGACCAAGGCGACGGCTAACGGATTCTGCACTTTCTTGCGCGCAGCGGTGTTTACAGCGATCCAATCTGTTAGTGGATGACCGTTCACCTCATTCCACGACTGGACGGCGAGTTCAGTGAATCGGCCGGGTTTTCCGTCGATGATACCTGGACCAAATCTTGCGTCATCGAGAAAGATTTGCAGCCGTATGGCGTCGTCGCCAGTGGGTTTCACCTCGAGCGGGGATGGGAGTGAAACCGCCGGAATAGGAATGACCGGATTGATTGTTAGAGCTGGCTTTACCAAGACTGCGGGTGAGGCAGGTGCGGGAGTCGGCACCTCGTTTGCGAGAGGTAGTGCGCGGAGCACTGGACGGACGGCTGGGGAGGTTGTGGTCGGTTGCTGGGCAGCAGCGAGTGGGATCAGGGCGAGGAGTACGAGCGAAACGAAGCGGAACATGATGTCAGACTGATAGAAATTAGGCGGGCAGCGTGGCAAAGGATTCCAAGCGCCCCGCGATGGCTGCGGGAACCACTGCGCTGACGAGGATATCATCGCCCTCGTAATCCGTCGAGAGCACCTTGGCCTCGCGGTGAAGAAGGCTGACGAGGTCGGCGCGGTTTTGTGGAATCCGGTAATCTTGGTGGCGGACACGGTCGGCGAGGACTTGGCTGCAGATTTTGAGGAGTTCCTCCAAGCCCAAGCCCGTCACGGCGGATGCGTGCAGGGCGCCGGGGAATTTTTTATCCAGCGCGATGAGTTCAAACGGGTCGGTGACGCGGTCGATTTTATTAAGAACGGTGATGATCGGTTTGTCGCCCGCGCCAAGTTCTGCGAGGACTTCGAGCGTGGTGTCGTGGAAGCGCACGATTTCAGGAGCGGTGGCGTCCATCACATGGATGAGAAAATCTGCAAGGGCGGCCTCCTCTAGGGTTGCCTTGAAAGCCTCGACGAGACGGTGAGGGAGATTTCGCACAAAGCCGACGGTGTCGGTGATGAGCAAAGGCTGGCCGTCTGGTAATTCGATGCGGCGCGTCGTCGTGTCGAGTGTGGCGAAGAGCATGTCCTTGGCCATGACGTCGGCACCGCTCAGGATGTTGAGCATCGTCGACTTGCCAGCGTTGGTGTAGCCGACGATCGCGGCGTGTGGCGTGGCAAATTTTTCGCGTTCCTTGCGTTGGGTTTTGCGTTGCTTGCGGACGATTTCGATTTCGCGTTTTGCGCGGTCGATGATCTGATAGGCGAGTCGGCGGTCGACTTCGATTTGTTTTTCGCCCATGCCGCGTGAGGCCCCGCCGCCGGCGCCGCCGCCAGAGCCTGCGGATTCGCGGTCGAGGTGCCCCCACATCCGCGCGAGGCGAGGGAGGGCGTATTGCATGCGTGCGAGTTCGACTTGGAGGCGTG
>VFJU01000227.1 GCA_009885905.1 Verrucomicrobiota bacterium | reverse complement strand
GTCGATGATAACGGCGTACCGCTCACGATGGAGCAGGAAATGGCCATGGCTCAACAACAGGCGGCCCGTCAACTGACTGAAATACGTAACCGCTACACACGACGGATGCATGATTTGAGCGAGTTCATGAAATCGCTGCTCGAACGATTCACTAAATGGTTCAACCGCACGCACACACGTTCCGGCACCCTGTGGGAAGATCGCTACAAAAGTGTCATCGTGGAAGATGGCATCGCTGCGAGGATGATGGCAGCGTATATCGACCTCAACCCCGTTCGAGCAGGGATGGTCAAAGACCCGGCGGAATATCGCTGGAGCAGCTATGGTGAGGCGCTAGGAGGAGGAAAGAAAGGAAATGGAAAGACGGCAAGGGCTGGGCTTATCCGAGCTTGGCATTACAATGAAAAAGCAGGCGATGAAGCCGAACTATGGCCTGAGGTTTCACGATTTTATCGGCGAATGATGGGGATAGAGCTTGGCAAGAAACCTGGCCACGCGAGAGTCGAAAAAACCGGTCAACAAGTCACGAAGACCGCAGAGGAATTGCTCCAAAGCGAGGACAACGAAACGGTATTGAAAGACCTCAGCGTGGCAAAGATGCTGCACTGCCGAGTGCGTTATTTTTCCGATGGCGCGGTGATTGGGAGTCGTGCGTTTGTGGATGGAATTTTTCGCGAGACGCGAGAGCGCTTCGGACCAAAACGGAAAGATGGAGCTAGAAAACTACGCGGGTCGGGGAGTGCTGCGAGTGAATGGATCTGGAGTGCACGAGATCTTAAAAAAGAAATTGCGTGAAACCTAACAACATCCGCTTCGCTCAGTTACTGCTCACCGTCGGCATATTGTCTTTCCAATCGACTTTTACTTTGGAGAGAAACCATGACTTTCCACGGTCAGCGTTGCCCTGATAAAAAAGGTAGGTTTGCCCGTCGGTGTCGGTGAACACGCCGGGGTGACCAGACTCGCTGGAGTTCCAGGATCCGGGCTTGCCCACCGCCAGCAGGGGTTGATCGGATAGGCGCTTCCACTCGATGCCATCACCGCTGACGGCACAGCCGATTTGCTGCGGCCAGTTGTTATAGGCGCCGGCGTAAAACATGAAAAGCGAGC
>VFJU01000346.1 GCA_009885905.1 Verrucomicrobiota bacterium | reverse complement strand
GCACGCCGCAGTGGCGAGCAAGAGAACGAGGCAACTCGAGTTCTCCTTGAAGCTGCGGGCATCGTTGTTAGGGACAGTAATCCTTCATTTGGTATCACTCACGAAAAATCAATGGTGATTGACGACGAAATTGCTTTCATCCAATCCCTCAACTGGGAAACGAAAGATCTAACTCTCACACGAGATTTTGCCATCATCACCCGTTCCCGGCAGGAGGTCGAGGAAGTCGTCGCTGGCTTTGAAGCGGACTGGAATCGCCAGACCTTTAACCTCGGAGATAACGCACATCTCATCTGGTGTGATGGCAACGGTCGTGACCGCATGTCTAGGTTAATCGATGGCGCAAAGAAGACGCTCTTCGTTCAAAACGAGCGCTACCAGGACACGGTGATCATCGAACATCTCCTGCGTGCCGCCATGCGCGGCGTCAAGGTCCACATCCTTGCCAAGCCACCCCACACTTTGAAACAAGGCAAGCTCGGCGAAGGGGTCGGAAGTCTTAGAATGATGCACGACGTCGGCATCAAAATCCACAAACTCAAGGGGTTAAAACTCCATGGAAAATTGCTTCTTGCCGATGGCAAGCGTGCGATTGTCGGGTCGATCAATCTTGCTCCGGGTAGTTTTGACGATCGACGTGAGTTAGCAATCGAAGTCGATGATGCGGAAATCGTCGAGCGCCTGGAACAGATTGCCAAGCACGATTGGGAAAATTCTCACAAGTTAGACTTAACCGACGAAGGAATTTTTATCGACTTGGAAAAACACAAAGTGGGCAGCTCCGAAGAGTTGGCCCTTGATGTCGATAAGGAAAAAATGAAGCAGAAAATGAAATAGCGAAAGTCACACGATTATAGTCACACACACTCAATCCATTATGTATTTAAAATCAATTACTTCACTTACGTTCTCCGTGCTTTGCTCGGGAATCATCTTCGCGGCGGAACAAACTCCAGACGCGGACCAACTGCTTCGACAAATGTCGGCGAAGCTTGCGGCGGCTCAAATTTTTAGTTTCGAGGCGGAACGCGAGATCGATGCATCCCTCATTGAGGGTGCTCCAGCAGCAGTCAAAGCTCGCGTATCGGCGGTGGTGCAACGACCTAACAAACTGGCTGTCATCGCCAAAAGCGCTTCAGGCGTGCGACGCTTTGTTGCCGATGGAAGCACCCTAACGTTGTTCGATGGCAAAATGAATTTTTACTCGGTCATTCCAATGCAGACTTCGATCGATGGTCTTGTTGAAAAAGTTGATAAGGTTTACGGTTTCACCGCCCCACTTGCCGAGTTTGCGATAAGCGACCCGTACAAAGATTTTCTCAAGCAGGCAAAATCTGTTAGCTACCTTGGTCGTGGAAGAACGAGTCACGGTCTGCTCGGGCTTTTTGGGGTAGAATGTCACCGGCTTTGGCTTGCGGGTAAAGATGCCGATGCAGAATTGTGGATCGGGGTTCATGACCAACTTCCTTATCGATTGGACGCAACATTTCACCGTGAGGGGCAGCCCAAGGTACACATTGATTTTTTGAAATGGAATCTCACAGCGAAAGTCACCGCTGGGGAGTTCACATTCACTCCACCCAATGGATCGCAGAAAATCGACATGGTGAGCAGTGAAAAAATGCAATCTGCTGGGAAAAAATAAATTCTAACAAATAATTATCAGATGAAAATTACACTTAATTTTTCAGGCATTCTCCTCGCTGGGTTTGCACTTCTCATCTCGGCTTCGTATGCCCAAGCGCGTGCGTATGGAGTTAGCAGTTCATCGGCAGGTCGGGGCACGGTCTATCACACTAACCGAGGGGGGGCGGCTTATGTGGGCCCTAATGGAGCTGCTGCTCGCGGTGCGAATGGACGCGCGGGTGTTGTGACAAAGAACGGCGCGGCTTATGTGGGTCCTAATGGTGCGGCAGTATCCGGTCGCTATGGCGCGGCTGCGGTTGGCGTCAACGGCGCCGTCGTGGTGAATCGTCCACCTGTGAATTATATCCGCACCGTGCCCTACGGCTATCGGTCGGTTTATTACGGTGGCTACAATTGCTATTATTATGGGGGTATTTATTACCGTCCGGTGATGTATCAAGGCACCACGGTTTACATCGTGGTCAATTGATATGGCAGGGGTTGTTTGGCTTCTCCATTGCTAGAAACCGTCATAAATCTTTGTCAAGTTTGCGAATATTCGGTCTAACTTGGCAAAGATTTTTATAGGTTAGATTTAATCATTTGAAGAATGACAAGTGAATGAAGGATTTGAGAAAAGTAAAAAAATTGCGTCTTCCTGTAGGGTTTTTTCGCTACTCAACTTTTGAGCTTCTTTGTTCGCTCATTTTGCTCATCGCTACGATGCCGTTTGTGGATGATCTCTCAGAAGGAGAGGTGATCGAGCCGATTCTTATAACAATCGTGCTGATCTGCGCCTTGATGGCGGTAGGTGGACGGAAAAAAGTTCTCATGATGGGCTTTT
>VFJU01000319.1 GCA_009885905.1 Verrucomicrobiota bacterium | reverse complement strand
TGATGCGTAATTTTGGTTCCTTTCAAGTTCGTGAGATGAAACCTAAAGTCGGACGTAATCCTAAATCACCGGGCAAGGATATTCAAATACCAGCCCGCGCGGCGGTGAAGTTCAAGCCGGGCAAGGAGATGAAAGAAAAAGTCAGAACAACTTTACGAGTCATTCGCGAGCGCAAGTCGTGAGCCACTGTTCTGAGAAAAGCCCATTGCTCCGCCTCGCCGCTGTCTGCTGCGCGGCGGTTTTTGTTTTCACCTCATGCTTCTCACGGCCTAGCGGACACCACGGCTACCAGAACCGTCCCTACACGGTGCGCGGTAAACATTATAAACCCATGAGTGTCGCCGCAGCGCTAAACTTCGAGGAAACGGGCGAATGCTCTTGGTATAACGAATCATCATTTTTCGGACTCAAGCGCGGTAATACCTCACTCGGTGAAAAGGTGATGCCGTGGCATCTAACAGGTGCTCACAAGACACTTCCCCTGCCCTGCCTCATCAAGGTCACCAATCTCGAAAACGGCAAGTCCCTCAAAATCCGCATCAACGACCGTGGTCCATTCATCCGTGGACGCATCCTCGACGTCACACCACGCGCCGCAAAAATCCTCGGCTTCCACGAAGATGGCCTCGCCACCACGCACATCAAAGTGATTTCCGTGGGCGATGGTTCTTACCAACGAAAAAAACGCAGCTGGATCCCTTTCTTATAATGTTAGATAACCATGAAATCGTTCTTCTCCATCACCATCAGCATCGCATCACTTTTTTTAATCTCGTGCTCCACCATCGCCCCGCCGGCTCCCCATGGCAGCGTGGATCACGTCGTTGTCATCTGGCTTAAAAACCCAGGCAACCCCACCGACCGCCAAGCCATCCTCACCGCCTCGGACAATCTCCGCCGCATCCCCGGCCTGCTAACTCTCGACAGCGGATTCCCACTCCCCAGCGACCGCCCTGTCGTGGATGATTCATTCGACATCGCATTCACCATGCGGTTCGACTCGGTCAATTCTCTGAATGCCTACGAATGCGATCCTCGCCACCTGAAAGAGGTCACCGAAGTCCTCAAACCCCTCAGCCAAAAAATCTTGGTCTACGACATCACACGATGAGTGCTTTCCAAGCTTGAACACCGACCCCATCCCCCGCCAGACTCCGCCCGCTCCCCGCGAGCGTCACTTTATGTCCAACTCTTCAGAAATCCGCGTCTTCGCTCCCGCCACCGTCGCCAATGTTGCCTGCGGATACGATGTCCTGGGCTTCGCCATCGATTCACCTGGCGACGAAATCATCGTCCGCTATTGCGAAAAACCCGGCCTCCACATCACCAAAATCACTGGCGACCAAGGGAAACTCCCTAAAAACCCCGCTCAAAATTGTGCCGGCGTCGCTGCCCTGGATCTACTCAAGCATCTCGGCATGACGGATCGCGGAATCGAAATGGAAATCCACAAAAAGATGCCTTTCGGCTCCGGCCTTGGGTCTTCGTCCGCATCGTCCGTGGCCGGCGTCTTCGCGGTGAACCAATTGATCGGTAACCCTCTCAGCAAGAAACAACTTCTCCCCTTCGCCATGGCCGGAGAAGCCTCCGCCGACGGAGCATGGCACGCAGACAACGTCGCCCCCTGCCTCTTCGGTGGCATCGTCTTTATCCGCTCGAATGACGAACTGGACTTCGCTCAAATCCCCGCTCCTAAAAATCTCTGGGCCGCCGTGGTTCATCCCGATATCGAAATTCTAACGAAAGTCGCGCGAGAAATCTTACCCAAGGAAATCCCACTCGAAAACGCCACCCAGCAAATCGGTAATCTCGGCGGCCTTCTCTGCGGACTCATTCAAGAAGACTACGGTTTGATCTCGCGCTCGATTCACGACGTCATCGCTGAGCCCCGCCGCCAAAAATTAATCCCCGAATTCTATCGCGCCAAGCGCGCCGCACTCGCGGCAGGTGCTCTCGGTTTTTCAATCTCCGGCGCAGGCCCCTCCGTCTTCGCTCTCTGCGAGGGTGAAGAAATCGCCCACAAAGCCGCCGACGCCATCAGCAAGGTCTTCCACTCGATCCCCATCGAAAATCAAACCTACGTCTCCCGGATCAATCCACACGGCGTTCACATCATCTGAAGCGAAAAGGTGGCGCTACCTCGCTTGAATAAAGGTAGCGCTGCATCGGGAGGAAACGGCGTGGCAGAGGAAGAATTGTCGATTGATGAATGTTGAATTTTGAAGGGAAGAGGTAGGGCGGATCCTCCGTGGTCGGCCGAGCCGTAACTCAAGGAGGGTGGTCGTCTCGCCCACCAGAATTCAAAACACCCGGTAGGGCTGGAACTCTTCCTCTTCTCTTCTCTCACGCAGGAAGAGCTCCGCGCCACACTCGGTAGGGCTGCCGACTTGTCGCCAGCGGCGTGGCAGATGAAGAATTGTCGATTGATGTTTGTTGAATTTTGATTTTTGAAGGGAAGAGGTAGGGCTGACCCGCCGCGGTCGGCCGACTTTAACCCTGAGGCAGAGGTCTGATGAAATGCGATTTCTTCGAGAATGTTCTGCTCGAGTGCCGGTCTTAAGTTTTAGGCAAGTGCCTCTTGAAACATCGCCTCTTGGACATCATTCTCGGTCTGTGATTCCAAATGTCCTCGCCGAACGCTACGCCTCGCCCGCCATTCAATCGATCTGGTCCGCCGAGGGGCGCATCGTGCTGGAACGTGAATTCTGGATCGCGGTG
>VFJU01000102.1 GCA_009885905.1 Verrucomicrobiota bacterium | reverse complement strand
CGTCGGGATTGATCACCTCGCGCAGTTCGCTGCGTGGGAACTCCGAGTTTTCGGTCTTGGTGCCTGTGACTGGGCACCAGAAGACGAGTTGGCCTTCGGTGCCTTTGTAGAAATAATCGGTGTGCGTGTATCCGCCGGTCAACTTCGCTGCCTGCACTTCCATCGGGTGACCTTCAGCCGTGCCCGATTCGCCGACCGGTAAGGTGAGTTTCCAATGGCTGAGATCGAAGGCTTCAGCGGCAAGGATTAAACTGGCTGATGCGGTTAGGATAAAGAGTGTGGCGGCGATGGTGGTGGTTTTCATTGGATGAGCTTCGAACAGATCTAACGATGTACCCACATGGATATCACATCAGACCAGCAAAAGTTTCTGCAATCCGCTGTCTCCGTTTCCCGAAACCACTTCAGAAATTTATATCCCACTTGAACGTTTAATTTCGTTAGAATTTTATGACTTTGTCAGGCGGGAACGCATTCTATCAAGTGGCATTTCGATCCAACGCCAGGACGCCAAAGTCAGACCCCAAGTGACTGCCGCGTAGATTGCGATCCGAATCAATGCCCCAAAATTATTTTCAAATGGGCTAGCCCATAGGAACCAGCAGATTTTTCCGGTGACTAATGGAGCGAGATTATGGAATAGATAAACCCCGTAGGAGAGTTGCCCGATTCGTAAGATAGCGGGGTTTTCGAGGATTTTTTTGGTGATTCCGGAAAATCCGACGGATGCCTCTGCGATAAATCCGCACCAAGCGATGGCGAGCAGCGACTGCTGGAGTGAGCGCAGTCCAAACGTAGGCAAGCCATACGAATGGGCACCAAAGATTCCGATGTAACCTATCAGGGCGACTCCTGCAACCCACCGTAAAGCAGGATTTTCTAACGACATTCCACGATGCACTGCGAGTGCCAATAGAGCGCCGACGCCAAAGTAGTCAAAACAAGAGAAGGTCAACACATGAGGCCAAGCAAACCATGGGAGGAAAGTGCTCTCAAAAAAACGCGATAGTGGACCGATGGTGGTGAAAGCTAAAATAGCAGGAACTAACAATTTTCTTGGTAAAAACCAAATCACCAATGGCCAGATCAGATAGAATTGTTGTTGGATTGCCAGCGACCAGAAGTGGTTTGTGCCTTCGGGCCAATAGCCCAGCGAGGCCATATGAATGTTCGAGAGGTGAAACACATACCAAGGCAAGCTGGAGCCAGTCATGTCGGGTGCTTGGAGAACCCAAGCGAGTGCAAGCGCCGCGTAGTAGGGCGCAAGAATCCGCAAGCCTCGGCGGATTTGGTAAGACTTGAGCGCCGCCGCCTTCCACTTGCCTCCTCGCGTCTCGTTACGATCACACTCGCGGAGTAGGGAACCCGTAATTAAATATCCCGTTAGAACCAGAAATAAAAACAGAAACACCTCGAAAGGAAACAAACGTGGCCAGTTTGTTGGGCGCCAGTGATCCCAGCAGATTGCCATCATCGCGATGGCCCGCGCGCCATCAAGTTGCCTTGCCCGGTTTTGGGGCGGATCGGCAACGCTGGTTTTTTCCATAAGATCGTGTGAGGAAATTCCGATTGGCTCGCGCCCGCT
>VFJU01000495.1 GCA_009885905.1 Verrucomicrobiota bacterium | reverse complement strand
TTTCAAAGTCGCGACGGATTAACGTGCGGACTTTCTGCGCGCGGTCGTAATAGCCACCATAGTAACCTGACGACAGTAGGTAAGTACCAAGAATAATTCGTCGTTTTACCTCAGGCCCGAAGCCTTCTTCACGGGATTTTTTATAAAGGTCTAGGATGTCCACTGGGTTACTGGCACGATGACCGTAGCGGATGCCGTCGAAGCGAGAAAGGTTAGAAGAAGCTTCTGCCGGAGCGATGACATAATAGGTGGCGATAGCATATTCGGTGTGTGGCAGTGAAATTTCCACAATTTCAGCACCCTTTAAAGCAAGGGACTGCACCGCTTTTTCAACTTGCTCACGGACAGCGGTGTCTATTCCATCACCAAAATATTCCTTGGGCACCCCGAGCTTCAACCCCTGAACGCCGTCGTTGAGGTGGGCAAGATAATCTGGCACTGGAACATCGAGGCTGGTGGAATCCGCAGGATCAAAACCGGCGATGACTTGAAGAATACGGGCTGCATCTTCGACGGTCTGAGTGAGCGAACCAATTTGATCTAGCGATGAAGCGAACGCCACAAGCCCATAGCGCGAAACGCGACCGAAAGAGGGTTTCAATCCGACGACACCACAGTGAGAGGCAGGCTGACGAATCGAGCCACCGGTGTCAGACCCGAGTGCTACATAGGCCGTACCATCGGCGACAGCAGCCGCAGAGCCACCAGATGACCCGCCAGCAATCCGAGATGAATCGTGTGGATTGCAAGTTTTCTGCAGCGCGGAATTTTCCGTGGACGAGCCCATCGCGAATTCATCTTGGTTCATCCTCCCAAAAGGAATGGCTCCGGCAGCACGAAGTTTTTGAATCACCGTGGCGTCGTAGGGCGCGATGTAGTTTTCAAGAAACTTGGAAGCACACGTGCAAGGTTGCCCAAGCACATTGATATTATCCTTGATGGCGATAGGAATGCCACCAAGTGGTAAGGAGAGGTCAGCAGTCGCAGCCTCGGCGAGAGCGCTTTTCAAGTCGTGAGAGAGGTAGGCACCGGTTTTGACATCTCGGGCTGCTATTTCGCTGGCGAGATTCTCAAGGATAGCGGTCGGCGTGATCTCACCAGCGGCGAGCTGCTTGCGGAGCTGGGTGATTGTCATTTGGCGGGGATTTGAAATTGAAAAGTTGAATTTAGGCTTCGGTGACAACTTTAGGCACACGAATCTGACCCTGAGCTTGGTCTGGGGCATTCTGTAGAGCAGCCTCAGGGGTCAAACTGACGTGAGGGACGTCTTCGCGCATACGCCCGAAAAATTGGCCGGAATGGGCCGTAGCATCGATCCCCGTTATGTCCAATTTCGATAGCGTTTCAACGTAACCTAAAATCGCGTCGAGCTGGGGCTGAAAAGTTGCCACCTCTGCCTCACTCAGTTCAAGGCTAGCAAGGTTGGCGACGTAGCGGACATCGATAT
>VFJU01000037.1 GCA_009885905.1 Verrucomicrobiota bacterium | reverse complement strand
TTCCTTGTAACGCCGAAAATCAATTTGTTGCCGACGTGCCTATCGAGAAAGCCGATCTCATTTACCTTTGTTTTCCTAACAACCCGACCGGCGCAGTCGCGACGCGAGTACAGTTAGAAGCGTGGGTAAAATACGCAAAGCAGAACGACGCGATTATTCTTTTCGATGCTGCCTATGAGGCATTTATTCAAGATCCTGAAATTCCGCGTTCAATTTTTGAAATCGAAGGTGCGCGTGATTGTGCGATTGAGTTCCGCAGTTTTTCAAAAAATGGTGGGTTCACAGGCGTTCGATGCGCTTATATCGTCATTCCAAAATCTGTTAGTGGCAAGTCGGACACCGGCGAGCGCGTTGCGCTCCATCAACTTTGGTCGCGTCGTCACAGCACCAAGTTCAACGGTGCAAGTTACCCAGTGCAGAAAGGCGCCGCTGCGGTATTTTCTGCCGATGGTAAAGCTCAGGTGACCGAGCTAATCAAACATTACATGGGCAACGCTAAACTCCTTCGAGAGGCAGCTTCGGCAGCGGGTCTGTCGGTCTTTGGCGGTGAAAACGCGCCCTACGTTTGGGTCGGATGTCCAAGCGGACTAACGTCGTGGGACATGTTCGACAAAATGCTCGTAGAGGCGCAGGTGGTCATCACCCCTGGGTCGGGCTTCGGATCGGCGGGGGAGGGCTATTTCCGCATTTCAGCCTTCAATTCTCGGGCAAATGTCGAGGAAGTATGTCGCAGGCTGAAGGCTTTGGTGGCTTGAGATGGGAGCGACCAGATGTTGGTTAGGTCTGACAATGTGTTGATTTGGTAGTTTTCTTCAAGTGAGATGGCGCTTGAATGTTTCTGCGCGTGGCGCTAGTTCGATGCCTGTATGGATCCACTGCACCCTTATCAACTTCTGTCGCTTTTCACCGTCGGAGTCGTGCTGGCCATCGTGCTCATCGCGGCGCATACTTATATGTTAGCCAAGCCGGCAGCCGCGCAGGAATTTCTAAAGAAATTTCCACGGAATCAAGTGCTCGGCCAGATTTTGCTAGGTATTGGACTGGCGTGGTTCTGGCTGCTCATCGCGCCACTGGGACTGGGTAAATTAAGTTCGTTGGCGATGGATCTTGGTGAGTTCAATAGCGCCAAGGGGCTATTGCAAATTCTCGTGCCGATTTCATTTGTTCTCGTTTGCATCAGCATTCGGGACTTCCTTGCAGTCAGAGCGCTCGGGTTGTTAGGCTTGATGGCTGCGGCACCCCTACTTGGTGCGGCATTTCTTAAGGATCCAACCTCTCGCTTGCTGGTGCCCAGCTATGCTTACGCCATGCTCACTGCGTCGCTTTTTTTCGTCGGTATGCCGTACCTGTTTCGTGACGCCGTGACGTGGGTGACTGCTGATCAAAGGCGCTGGACTTTAGTCTGTCTCGCAGGGCTTGGCTACGGTGTCGCGACTCTGCTGTGTGCGCTTACATTTTGGCGCGGCTACTAAAGCGCCAACTGCGGATAAAAAAAGCGCTTCCCCAACGTGTGAGAAAGCGCTTCGGAATTTCAATCTAAGTTAGTAAACTGGAGCGCCGGAATTGTCTTCGGAGACCGCCCCATCAGGATGGCCTCCGCTGACTTTGGCAGCGCTTTTTTCCAAGCCCTCACCGCCCATCTTCATGTCGCGTCCGACACCAATCATCGTGTTGCAGGAAGTGAGGAGTGTGGCAGCGATCGCAACGACGAAAATGAATGTGTATTTCATAAGCAAATTTGATAGCCCAATTCGTTTTTTGTGCAAGGAGATATTATAAGGTTTTCTTAATTTATTTGGGTCGGACGGTTATTCAATACCGCATCACTCTGGAGAGAAATCGCTGGCAAACAGGGGTTTTAGGGGAGCCAAACAACTCGGCTGGGGTGGCCAACTCTTTGATTTCTCCCTCCGCGACGAAAGCGACCTGATCCGCCACGACCTTGGCGAATCCCATTTCATGAGTGCTAAGGGTGATGTCTTGCCCAGCCTCTGCGAGTTCTTGAATGAGCTCCAGTACCTCCGCAGTCATTTCCGGATCCAGTGCGGAGGTCGGTTCATCGAGAAATAAAATCTGCGGTTGATGGGCGACAGCCCGGGCGATGCCGACCCGTTGCTGCTGCCCGCCAGAGAGTTGAGCGGGTAGTTTGTATGCGTGATCCATCAAGCCAAACCGATCAAGTGCTTGCTCAGCAATCGCTATCGCCCGGACTGGGGAGTGATCATGCACTTTTTCTAA
>VFJU01000064.1 GCA_009885905.1 Verrucomicrobiota bacterium | reverse complement strand
GGAAAATTAGTGATCAACGGCAGTATTTCCACTAGCACCACCACTGTGAACAGCACCGGTACGCTCACTGGCTCAGGCACGGTCGGAGCGGTCACGGTCAAGAGCGGAGGATTTATCGCCCCCGGTAACAGCCCTGGAACACTAAACACGGGCAATATTACCCTAGAAGCGGGTTCCTCCCTCGGCATCGAGATCGACGGGGCAACCGTCGGTACCCAATACGACCGACTCAATGTCACCGGCTCTGTGAGTCTCGCGGGCTTGCTCTCGATGACGATGAGCGGCAGCTACGCTCCCGCGAATGGAACTTTGTTCTTCATCCTCGCCAACGACGGCGCAGATGCAATCACCGGCACCTTCAGCAATGTATATGGCGGCACCTACACCCTCGGCAGTCAGAAGTTCCAAATCAGTTATGCGGGTGACACTGCTACTAGCAGCTTTACGGGTGGCAATGACGTCGTGCTCCAAGCCGTGCCCGAGCCCGCCTCTCTCCTGCTAGGAGCCGTGGCCATTCTCACACTGCTGCGCCGCCGTCGCTAAATTTTCTCCCTAGGTTATCGCACGATTGCATTTGGCGAATCACTTCGGTGGTTCGCCATTTGCTTTGTATGAGCGAGTGGAATGAATCAACAAAATGCACGCACCTAACACTTTTTCGAGCAACAAGGCTTTTCGCACTCAAAAATAACACCGCAACACCCGCGGCGTGATGCCGGTAAAAATCTCCCAAACGATGGACTCGGCTTTCTCCGCGATTTCCGCCACCGGGATGTTCGGCCCGAAGATTTCCACTTCATCGCCTTCCACCACCTCCTCAGCGGCGGTCACATCCACCATGATTTGATCCATCGTGACCCGCCCGAGGATCGGCATGCGCCGCCCACGAATCCACACGTCCGCAGCTTTTCCTGAAACGTGGATCGGGTAGCCGTCGCCGTAGCCAACGCCGATGGTCGCGACGCGCGTGGGCTTAGTGGTCACGAATTGTCGTCCATAGGAAATCCCGTGCCCGGCTGGAAGTGTGCGGACCAAGGTCACACGGGATTTAAGCGTCATCACCGTGCTGAGTCTTGCTTGAAATCCAGCAAGTGCCGAAACTCCGTAGAGCATCAAACCAGGTCTCGATAGGTTGCAGCAGCCTTGCGCATAGCCCAACAATCCAGCGCTGTTAGAAAGGTGCCTCCATTTGAAACGAGCCTCGCCACCGAGGTCATCGATGATCGCATGGAATTGCGCGAACTGCCGCAGAGTGAATTCTTCATCTTCGTCTGCCGATGGCAAATGCGATCCGATTCCCTCCACCTCAAGATTTACTAACAAATCTAACTTTTTCAATTTTTCAGCTAAATGCTCTGCGACAAACCCACCCCGCCCCATTCCTGTGTCCACTGCCAGATGCACCTTTAGGCGTATCCCTCGGCCAGCTGCTAGACGGTTGAAGTGCTCCGCCTCCTCGAGTGAGGAAATGCACGGCGTCCACTCACGGGCGACGATTTCCTCGCGCTCCTCCGCCCATGTCGCGCCGAGCAGATAGATCCGCGAGTCCACGCCCGCATTCCGCACACGCCGTGCCTCACCGACGTTCGCCACTCCGAGAAACGCGATTTCCTCCGTCGCCAGTGTTTTCGCGATTTCCTCCAGCCCATGGCCATAAGCCCCCGCCTTCACCACCACCATCAACTCGCCACCGAAGGCCTCGCGGGCCACCGCCAGATTCCGCCGCAAGGCACCGAGATCGATCTCCGCCCAAGCACGCGGCGGGGAAACTGGGAAATTTTCGTTCACAGAGGCGAAGCTAGGCATCCCGGCAGCGCTGGCAAGGATTGTGGGAATTAAATTGACTAAAATTTTGGTCATTTTAGTTTATCCCAGTGAATATCAAGCAACTGAGCATCTCCGAGTTCAAGGCGCATTGCACTGAGGAAATTCGCGCCCTGGAAAAAGGCGGTGTCATCATCGAATTGACCCGCCATGGAAAGAAGGTTGCGGTGGTGCAAGCGGCCTCCGCCGCTCAATCGCCACCCTGTTTGGCGAGTTGGATTGGCAGCGGCAAGGGCAGTGTCACCTACGGCCCAAACTACGATCCTGCGGCACCGGCCTGGGATTCCAATGACTGGGAAAGCTGAAACAAGTGCCGATTTCACGATGTCCGTAACCTTCTTGCTCGACACCTGCGCCTGGTTGGACGCCTTTGCGGCTCCAGAATTGTTGAAGCCCGCCGTGCGCAAACTCTTGACCGGAGAGCACATGGTCCACATCTCCGCCATCAGCTTGCTCGAAGTCGCAAGAAAAGAAGCCAAAGGAGAGTTGATTTTTGATAGACCCCTTGCCAATTGGTTCGAATTTGCACTGCCAACCCATTGGGTGCGGGTCTTGGAAATCACCCCCGAAATCGCAATCGACGCCACACGCCTCCCTGCATGGGATCATAAGGATCCGGGCGATCAAATCGTGGTCGCCACCGCTCGCCTGCACGGTCTCAGAGTGCTCACTTCCGACTCGAAGATCCTGCAATACCCACATGTCGGAAGCGTCGCCTCGCGCAAGGCCTGAGTTCCCCTCTGCAGAAATCCAGTGCGGTCCATCTTATGAAACGCGCATCAAGCGGATTGATTTGCGAAATGTTCGTGCCCACTGGTGGGATTCGTGGTTTGAATCTGGGGAATTTCGGCCATGGTCACTGGGTTTTGGCTGTAGGATTGAGCCATGCAAAGAGCTCCTGCATCGAGAGCGCCGCCTTGACCCGCTCCTCGATGGTCATGCGCACGATTCGTTCGAGTTCGGCCCGCAGTGCCGCGTCCGCACAAGCACTGCGGCGCCGGGGGGGAATTTCCATTTCTGATTGCGGCATGCGCCCAGCATGGCCTTTTTGCCAGGATTCGGCAAGCCTCGAAATGGCGGTTGTGTTGGCTCGTTGGCTCCCGGGGCGCACCTCGCTATTCCTTGCCAAATTGATTCGTGCCCATTGGTGGAATTCGTGGTTCAGATCCGTGGAATTTTGGCCACGAATGAAGAGCGGCTTTATCGAGCCAGCAATTCCAACTCCGGAAACCAAGTTCGCAGATATCCGCGATCCACCGCAGCAAGCCGATTGGCTTGGATCTGGGCGTGGGCCGCAATTAAAAAATCCGGGACGAGGTGTTCCCGTG
>VFJU01000399.1 GCA_009885905.1 Verrucomicrobiota bacterium | reverse complement strand
GCGAAGGAATTGAGGAGAAGAAAATTGCTCGGCTTTTTTTGCTTTTTCTTCGCGGCTTCGCGCCTTCGCGTGAGGTTTCACATTTTCCCCTCCGCTTTGATGACGGCGAGGAGGTGGGGGCGTAGGCGGAGGAGGCGATTGCGGATGGGGTGGCTGGGGGCGTTGGCGGCGAGGGTGGAAGATGTCTCACGCGAAGACGCGAAGGCGCGAAGGAATTAAGGAGGTTGAAATCGATTTGTTTTCTTTGCCTTTTCTTCGCGGCTTCGCGCCTTCGCGTGAGGTTTCAAATTTTCCCCTCCTGCTTGATGACGGCGAGGAGGTCGGGGCTGTCGACGGTGTGGCGGCCTTGGCTTCTGGGGGTTCGCCGGAAGCGCTGAAGAATCATGATGGAGATGACGTTCATATGGATTGAACGTTTGCTCTGAGAATATCCTGCTAGACCAGTGCCGGATCCGCGCCGATCATACCGACAAGGCTCGCACGATAGGTCGGCGAATTGACGTGATCCAGCATGGCATTGGCTTGGGCAATGCGCTCGTGAATTTTCAAGCGCTTAAGTTCGCTTTGGTAGTTAGGATTTGTTAGAAACGATTCCAGATAACTGAGGTGTCGCTTCCATAATGCTTGATCCACTCCTGCTTTGGCGTCGAGACGAGCCTTATACCAATCCGAATCGATCAAGGCTTCGCGGGTGAAGAGGGCGCGGATTGATGGATCGGTGATTTTTTTACCTTCATAATGGCCATGAGCCATGATGTGGAGGAGAGCCTTGAGCGGTGGGCAGGCAACCTCGATACTACCGTCTTGGAAGTAGTTGAGGGCGACTCGTTGCTGGGTCTCGATAATGTTATCAAGTCCGTCGATGAAGTCCGTCATCGACTGAAGTTCAGGCCGGAGCATGTCTGGACTGAACAGCGTTTCTGCTGCCGAGAACATACGACCGAAAAAAGTGCTTACGAAGCTCTGGGTGATGCGGTAGCCGAGGCGACTGGCTTCGATGACCCGTCCCTCGTGATGAATATCTTCAATTTTTTCGAGGTAGCCATTTTTAATTAGGTAATCTGGCTCGCGCTCTGGGATAAACATCCGCGACCAGATTTCAGGAACGAGCAAGCTGATGTCATGATCGATTCTATATTTTCTTCCGATGTGTCCAGCTGCACTGGTGAAGCCGTGGTAGCTTGTTAGGAGTGAAGAGACCAAAGCGGCGTTCACGTCATGGATCGGTAGAATCGCATTGAAAGGACCTTTGGTGAGGGCTCCCTCGCTGCCAGCTCCTGTGGTGGATGGGCTCTTCCCCGTTAGAGAAGAAATGAAATCCATGAATAATTCAGGGAGTTCTTGGTAGTGAATTGGGTTATAAACTGCAAGCGCTCGGATGCCAGCAGCTTCATCGGGTGGATTGTTGCGGCGACCTGCTAGAACTGAGTTTACTGGCATTGGTACTGGAGCGTCCAGTGGCAGTCGGCGGAAAAAGCGGGCGCCGATTTCTGCGAGATAGACCGACCGTGGATCTTCAAGATCTGGGCGATTTTGCAGGTAGCGTGGATTTTTTGTCGGTTTGCCATCGACGATGCGTGGCAGGTGAGAACTGACGATATAACTGGGACTCGCTGCTTCGGCGAAGTTGGTCAGCGTCTTTCGTAGCGGTGAGGTAAACTGTTCGAAGCGGATCGAGTCATTCAACATGGCGGACACTTCTGGCCGAGTGATGGGTTCGTAGTTGGAGAAGAACAACCCACCTTGGCTGAAATCGCTTTCAGTTTTTTTATCGTAGCCACGTTCGATCGCGTCGTCAGGACGTTGAAACAGCCTGTATTCGCAGTTTTTGACAAACTTGAGTGATGGGTTTTTCACATCTGGATGGAGCCCTGATATTGCGGCGTGAGGCACCACCATCGAGGCACTGATGTCGTCTTCGGTTTGGATTTTTTTTGCCGGTGCGAAATCTTTGCGAATGCTAAAAGTTCGCCAAGTTCCATCCTCGGCAAATCCGACGCGGAGATACTGAGTGATGAGTCGTTGACGGCGGTAGATGAGCTGTCTGCCGGGAGCACCATTGATTAGATCCACGCTGAAGCGTTTACGCCAATCATTTTCCCAGTTAGGTTTATGAAATCGTTTGATGATAAATACGAGATCGCGCACGAAGCGCCCGAAAGTACTTAGCCATTGATTGTATTCATCCGTGTAGGCTGCGTTTGGAGTGAGTAGTCGGACCACCGAACCAAGTGAGCGTTCGCTGCTGAGCAGTGGGCGACCTTGCTTGCCAGGATGACTTGGGTTACGATAACGGTTAGAAAAATCGTAGTTGATGATTTCCGTGGCGATATCCAGATCCTTTTTTAAATCATGAACGAGGACTGCTGCGGTGATCATCGCATCGGATAGAGATTTGGAAATCTCAGACTTACCACCACCGGAGACGGTGCAAGGCTTATGGCAAAAGGTGCCCTCGGCGGTTGTTCCGATCAGACGCCACCGCTGGCCTGCCGTTGGCTTTATCATCTCTACTTTGTAACCTGATGGCAGAACGTAGGTGATGCCGGGTTGTAGTGAGATTTTCTGTGGACCATTTTCATTTGTCCATACCACCGACTGGCTGTGGAGATCGATGTGGACGTCCTCAGGCACATAAAGAATGTCTGGGAATTGTTTGTCCACGGCGTACCCCTCAGGTTGGAGGTCGAAAATCTCACTGTAGCGCTTAGTGAGGCCTGAGAATTTGTGATCGACTGGACGTGAGTAATCGCTGAGTGAAAAATCCTCACCCAAGTCGAAACTTGGGAACGCGATGGCGCCGCCCGCGTGTTCTTCCTCGGCATTACCAAAGAGGTTTGCGGCGTAGCTCAATTGAGTTTTCACCTCTTTTTTACAGTACCCGTAATAATTGTCTGCGATGATCGTGACGACGACACCGCGTTTGTCGCGACAGGTTATTTTAAAAGCGCCACCCTCGTTGTAGAGTTCATCGGGCGATGTCCAGCACATGCCTTCACGTTTTTGCCGTTCGGTGGCATCGGCGATGTTAGGAAGTCCTAGGTCTTTTTTATTCGTGGTGACGAGA
Organism: Verrucomicrobiota bacterium; assembly: GCA_009885905.1. GTDB lineage: Bacteria > Verrucomicrobiota > Verrucomicrobiia > Verrucomicrobiales > Akkermansiaceae > Luteolibacter. The sequence goes on along the minus strand of VFJU01000399.1, from coordinate 3,977 downwards.
TGAGGCGCCAAGATGACACAACCCGTGTGGCCAGACCAATGTTCCGCATCAAGACGGGCGTCATTTTCTGGTAGGAAAGGGTCTCCAGCATTACCAAAAATACTTTCGACGAAGTCTAGGTTGCTCACCAAATTTCCTGGAGCAAAAAACCGTGTCTCCATCGATTTTTCTGGAGAAACTCCAGGCACCTCAGGAGTGACGATCGGTCTTAGCAATAATGATACGAAGACTTTTGCGGGTTCATTGCTAGTCCCAGTGAAGGGCAATGTCATGATGTCCGGTGGAGGTGTTAGTGCGTGCTTCAACAAGCGAGCAAACACCGCTTTTGGTACGGATTTTTTATCAGCTGGGATTGGTAATCCACCTTCAGTCACGTGAAAAACTCCCTCGGTGGTCCGACGGTCGCTCGCTGGATTATGACAAACACCTTGATGGACGCGGTAAGAACTTAGAATAGTTGACTTGAACTCGTCCACATCTGGCGGCAGCGATAGCATCCGTGCGATACCGTGGCGCTCCATCACCAGAGGACTGCTCGGGAGTAGGTGCGCCGTATCCGGGAAAACCTCTGCGATGATTTCTGGTCCAAGGTAGGAGCGCAAGTAAGCGTCGATTGATGCATCCGCAGGGCAAAGGTAGTCAGAAAGCAGTCGGCTTTTTTCTTTGAAATTTGCGATCAATGAGCGACCAAGATCGAGAAATGGGTAATCCGCCTCGTCCCCCACGATCGGGTAGCCACGTGCGGCAAGTTTGAGATTAACAAATTCCCGGAGGCGATTTTCCTCAGCGGATGAGGCGATGGCAGGACCCGTTTTGGTGAATCCAATTTTATCTTTGAGGTTAGGCATGACGAATCAGGACAGTTTGAAGGGGTCGGGCGCACCATAAGCAAGGTTCGGACCATACCGGAAGTAGGAGTTGTAATTTTTCTCAAATATTTATTATTTGCCAAATTTGGGAGGGGCGAATTGCTGTTTTTCCAACAAAAAAGCGGATTTCTTCTCGAGAAGAAATCCGCCTTGTAGAATGTAAATCTTAGAGTTGCTGCCCTAGTTGGATTACTCGGGAGTCACTGCGTCCTTAACTTTTTCAGCGGCGTGTTCGATAGCTTCCGCGCCTCCTTCGACGACTTTCTTGCCGCCATCAACAACCTTACCCGTTACTTCTGCTGTGGCGTGAGCTGCATCAACTGCCTTGTCTTTAATATCGTGCGCAGCGTCATCCACTTTTTGTTTGATCACTTCGCCTGTGCTTTCAGTTTTTTCAGTCACATGATCCACGGCCTCTTTGGTGTGCTTCTTGGCGTCATCCACTTTTGCATCGGTGGCACTTTCGATTTTATCGACACCTTCTGCCATCTTATCTCCTGCGGCATCCATTTTCTCACCGACATGCTCCTTCGCTTCATCGATTTTTTCGTCAGCCTTTTTCGCCTTTTCGCAGGCGGTAATGAAGAAAGGCAGGGCAAGTATTGGTATCAAGCGTTTGATTTTCATGATTTTAGTTAGTTCGTTGAAGTCGGTTAATACTGACTTACGCATCAGGCTAGGGAAATTACTTATGATGTCAAAGAAACGGTGCGCTACACTCGAAAATTGATTTGAAGATGTACGCGGTGCGTCATCCTGTCAGAGTCATCTCGTGCATTCATCTACGAAAAGGCTAGCGGGGATACTGGTTCCAGCGTTCTCACTCCGCCGCGAGGGTGATCTTGGAATTGGCGACACCCTTGCGCTGCGGGAGTGGATTGATTGGGCGGCGGAGTATCAGGTCGGCTTTCTCCAGCTTCTGCCGATCCATGAAACTGGCATTGAGGAAAGCCCATACAGTGCGATATCTTCGGTGGCGCTCGACCCGCTCTATTTGGCTTTCGATCATTCCATGATTCCTTGGTTAGAATTGACCGATATTTCGAATGCTCGTGATCAATTGAAAGAGGCTTTGCAATCTCCATTGATCAATTATCCGGCAGTGCGTTGTGCTAAAATAAAACTGCTAGATATTGCATGGTCGAAGTTTGCACATGCAGAAAAATCTGCGATCGATGAGTTCGATCAATTTCGCAAGGTCGAGTCTGAGTGGCTTGATGATTATTGCTTGTTTCGATTTCTAATGGAATTAAACGGCGAGTCGAAGACGTGGAACCAATGGCCGGAATCATGTAGTAATCCAGAGCGAGCGAGAGAATTTCTCGCGCATGAACGCGCGCAAGATTTAAATAAAGTGGATGAGCGCCTTGGATTTTTTGCCTTCGTCCAGTGGTTGTGTTTTCAACAGTGGAATGCGGTGAGGGCTCACGCCGATCGCCGTGGAGTCAAGTTGATGGGCGACGTGCCCATTGGAATCAGTTGGCACTCGTGTGACGTTTTTTTTAACCGCAATGAGTTCCATCTCGACTGGTGTGGTGGATCGCCGCCGGAAGGGATGGGGCAAGATGATCCGTTTTTCCAGCAGTGGGGACAAAACTGGGGGATTCCTTTGTACCGATGGGACCACATGCAGGCAAATGGTTTCAGCTGGTGGCGAAAACGAATCGAGCGACTTACGAAGATTTTCCATATGTTTAGGATCGATCACATCCTAGGATTCTATCGGATTTACGCATTTCCATGGTTGCCAGATCGTAACGACGAGTTCATCGGCCTAAGTCACGATGAGGCAGCAGCGATTAACGGTGGTCGCTTGCCGCGCTGGTTTTTGAGGCCTGATGATAAGGTGGAAAATAAAGCGGCAAACCGTGCCGACGGTGATTTGCGGTTGTGTGCGATCATGCAGGCGGCGAAGGGTTCGGAAGTCATTGCAGAAGATTTAGGATGGGTTCCAGATTATATGCGTCCTCATCTAGCAGATCTCGGTATTGCAGGGTTTAGAATTCCGCATTGGGACAGTAATGAGCATGGTCATCCTACGCCGGGAAGCGCATTTCCAGAGAACTCATTTGCCGCCTACTCGACTCACGATCATGAACCTATCAATGCGACTTGGAAAAGCTGTTTGCGTATCATTCAGCAAAATGAGAGCCACCCTAACGAGCAAACAAAATGGGCCATCGGAGGTGCGGTCAACACCTTGCGCATTCTCTCGGAGTTTGCTGGCATTCCGATTTCAAGTGAGTCTTCCTGGCCTGCCTACACCGAGGGAATCCAGTTGCGGTTGATCAAGTCGATCTTGGCATCCAACTCGCGTTACGCGGTGTTGATGATCACGGAGTTGTTCAATCTTGACGACCAGATCAATCACCCCGGCACGATGAATGGCGAGAACTGGCGATTTCGTTTGCCATGGACACTCGCCGAAATTAGGGCAGAGCCAAGGCTTGAAGATGCGTGCGAGAAGCTCGCTAATTTGATCAGTATCACCCACCGAGCTTGAATAGGATTTCTACAACGTAGCATTTTTTAATTTTGGAAATGAGGGAATTGCCGCTGTCTCCAGATTCGGACTTGCACGCTTAATTTGGCTTCTATTAAATCCCCCATGGCAGAGATTTCCCTAGGACTTTCATTTGATGACGTGCTGCTGGTGCCGGCCATGAGTTCGGTGCTGCCCGGTGAAGCGGATCTTTCAACCCAGCTCACGGGCGAGATTCCTTTGTTTCTCCCGGTCGTCTCTGCGGCGATGGATACCGTTTCAGAGCATGAATTGGCAATCGCGTTAGCCAGAGAAGGTGGCATGGGGGTTATTCACCGAGCCTGCCCTATTGATGAGCAAGCGGCCATGGTATACCGAGTGAAGCGCTCGGAAAATGCGGTGATCCAGAAACCGCACACCGTCCGCAAGGAAGATACGGTCGACCACGTCCGCGAGGTGATGCTTAAAAATGGATTTTCTGGATTTCCTGTTATTGATAGGAACGGTCGTCTCGAAGGCATGGTCACGGGACGCGACGTTCGCTACCTAGATCGTACAGATGCCACCGTAGCGGATGTAATGACGCCTAGGGAGAAGTTGATCACCGCGCCGGCAAACACGAGCCT
>VFJU01000082.1 GCA_009885905.1 Verrucomicrobiota bacterium | reverse complement strand
GGTTGTTTTCCTAGCATTCGCTCCATCATGTCCATCATCGCGCTGCCAGACTGACCACTGCCTTGTTGGTTTTGCTTTTCTTTTGCAGCAGCGTGAATTTTTTCAATGATTTCAGTTTGTGCAGCTAAGGTGCCTCCACCGGTATCCGCTGCGGCGAGTTTGTCGGTGGCTTCATCCATGATTGCTTCCACCTCATTGAGGAGTTCGATGACTTTCGGAATTGATTGTTCGATGGTGAGTTGCTGGACATCCGCGGAAAGTTCGTCTTGGCGGTTTGCTACCTTGCTTGAATTTTCTTGATGTTCTGTTAGCACCGGGTCATCCGCTACGCTTATTGTAGCGGTACAGAAAATGATGGTGGTAATTCGAATGAACAGGCTCATGGATTTGGTGCCGTAGCAGTGGTGCGGTTGTTACTCCGTTGCAGTTGTTCAAGCGCTCGGGTTTGGGCTCGAATGTCTTGTTCTTGCTGAACCAGTTTCATCACTCGAAGCATGAATTCAAAGTCTTCATCCTCAGGACTTGGCGAAGTGCCAGCGCCGCCCGCTCCGGTGTCACTATCTTTTGGTCCTTCAAGTTGACTCGCCCACTTGGTGAGTTGATTTGCCCATTTATTAGAGCTTTCGGTGGCGAGGTAGCTGTGATTTGAACCTAACAACGAATGAATTTTCTCAAGTCCAAGGTCGATTTGGGAAGCTTTCATTTCATCTAAAATTTGTTTAAATGAATCCGTTTTCGTGCGGACGTAAAAATTGGATAGGTCCTCCTGTAGCCATCTAACTTCTGATGCGGTATTTGTTTGCTGGGTTGAAGTTTCTCGCAGTCTTCGTTGGTCGGATGGGTCTAACTTTGAAGCTTTTATTCCAAGAATACGGTCGTAAGCATTGATCAACGAACTAGCGATTCCTCTCTGATCTGTGGCGGCTTTTTTCAAGCGATTGACAAAGGTACCAGCCTCGAACTGCTTATTTGCATCGTTAGCCTTGGCGATGGCGGACTGCATTTTTTCGATCACGCCTTCTTGTTGCTCCACTGCTTGATCGATGTCTTTTTCGACTTTTTCGGTGGTATTTGATGGTTCCTGAGCGCTGCTAAGTTTTTGTTGAACCTTTGGCACGTCTTGTTGTGAAAGTTCCTGCATCGATTTGAGAGACTCCGCCATTTTCTTGAGAGTTTCTTTTTGGATGTCTCCGTTGCGTGTGGCGTCCTTCATGAGGTTTTCCATTCGTTCGGTTAGGTTTTCCATTCGGCGTTTGGTTTCTACCTCAGCGATTTCTTGTGCTTCCAATCGTTTCGCGTCCGGATCTTTTTGCAGATCATTTCCGCTGATGCGTTCGAGACGTTGATTTTCATCTAGCAATTCTTGTTCACGGCGTGCGAGGTCTTCTAACTCGTTGATATGTTGGTCAAATTTGGTTTTCAACATTTGTACGTGTTCGTCTCGGGTCACTACTAAAACAATTACTGGTTCTGAATATGCTCGGGGCCGACCCGGAAAATAATCTTCCGAGTAAGCTCGTAGGATTATTTTTTGTGGTAAGATTCCAAAGGCTGCAGGCGAAAATGAAGCGGATTTGTTGATGGTATGCAGTTGTGGGTCTCCGTTAGAAATATTAAGTTCTCCCTTTGCAGGAGTTTGGTCTGTTGGGCGCGTGAATTTTCCCGTCCATTCAATTCCAGTGCATTTAAGTCCAAAGTCGTCTTCGGCGAGTAATTCGAAATCGATAGTCTCTTCTGGTAGCATTACTTTTTGACGTTCGATCCCTTGGAGGTAGCAGGTAGGTGCAGCATCTTTTGACGTATCCACTCGCAGGCTGAATCCTCGCGCCCCAGTGAGACCGTACATATCGCTCCAATGAAATGGGATTTCAAAAGCAACCGAGGCCACGTCGAGCAATGGACTGGTGGCGATAGAATTATTGATTGTTAGATTACCTGAGATAGACGGTTGAGGTTGGCGATCTTCATGTTGAACCTCGGTGGTCAGCATCTTGGTCGGTCCGAAACTGGCGGTCCTGAGTGGGCGGTTAGAAGTTATGTTGATCTGGACTTTTGAACCTTCCACTACGTTTAGAACCCCGTTGTTCAAAGCGATCGTTTTTTCAGGAATTTGTAAGTAGTCAGGCGAATAGATGGTCGCTGTTGCATTCTCGATGCTTGGGCGTTGAAGTGGTAATACTTTGCACTCGTGTCGAAGATCTCCGACCACGAAGACAATCGTTCCAGGGTATTGCTGACCGGGGAAATTGAAGGTGTAGGTTCCTTGATTCAATCGACTTAGAATGGCGGGTTGTTGTCCATACGTCCCGGATGCTGCCGCTGGCTTTTGTTCGGAGTTGGATGCCAGTCTGAGTGAAATTCCAAAAGTTTCACCGAATGGCACGACGATCGTTTGGGGCGGGTTTTCAAGTTTCGCAAATGTGTAGCGATCGGTTTTTGAGAGTGGCATCAGCCAGCGTTGGAGCGCGTTAACGCCGGCACGCGGGGTCAGCGTAAGTGCTGCGGCAGCGACCAGGGCAAGACAGAGCGCTGAGATCGTCCACCCGAGGTGGCGTTGCTTCGGAAGCGCGTCTCCTAGGTTGCGTTTTCCCGTCTCGATTGCCACGGAAGCCATGGCAGCCTCGCGCAGTCTGGGTGATAGGGTGTCGGCATTTGCAGCTTGGTTTTGCAGTTCGATGACGCCGAGCAGTCGGTCTCCGAGCCCCGGATACCGTTTTGCGATGAGGCGTGCGAGTTGAGTTTCCCTACGTTGGCGCCAGACCCATCGGTGCAGCCAGTAAGGCGCGAACACCGCGAACAACGAAATTCCTAGAATAAGAATCGCCAAGCGAGCCCAGCCAGGCGTCTGCCAAATCCGGTCGAGGCCGTAAACCATGAGAAAGGAAATGAGCAAACCAGCGATTCCGGCTGCGATAGCCTCCATGATTTTTACACGCCAAAGATGCCGACGAAAACTCTCCAACTGGAGCCGTAGGGACTCAGGGATGGCGACTTTCGATTCGGACAAATTAGGCGGCACGACCATAGAACAAACGACTTCCAACACAATTTCACCGACTTTGGGCGATACCACAAGCGGCTTTATCTCAAGTGCAGCGGATTCCCCTCGCAAGGTTGCGTTGAAAAGACGGGAAAATCAGCGGGTCGAGGCGCCAAGTTTCGTCATCGAATCAATTTGTTGCATGACCGATGCGGTGGTTTTCGAGGCAAGCATTTGGTATGCGGGGGGTGTCCAGTGAAAGCCGTCTCCTTGTGCAAGATTCAAATGATCAGTGAGCAATCCGTAAAAATCGTTCACTGGAATGCCCGCATTTTTCATGATGCCTGCAGCCAGCTGATTGTGTTCGACGATGATGTTGTTGATCGAACTATCAAGTTTGAATGGCCTCTCCTTCGTGGTAACTGGCGTGGTGTCAGCCCAAACGATTTTTGCATTAGGAAGTTTTTTACGAATCACCGAGAGGAATGCTAACATTAGTGGCTCGTAGGTGCCTGGCTTGATGCGTCCTTCCTGCCAACCGTGTAGTCCGATGTTGAAATGAACGATATCGTATGGTCCGCTATCAAGAACTTCGCTGAGTTTTTGATTAAGTTTTTCAGAATGGAAGTAGGGGTTTGTCCAAGCATCAACATTGGCTTTTCCTTTGAGTTGCCTATAAACGATTTTTTTATAGCCTATCAGAATTGAGTCACCAATGAGTAAGACCCTAGGTAATGTTGGGTCATTAATTTTCGTCCGATCAAGTTGCCAATGTCCACCGTTGGCTTGAAGCCTCATATCGCTTTCCGCCATTTCATCTGCGGAAGATCCGGATAGAACTGCGATTGAAAGTATAAGGGTGCAAGCAAGCGTTTTGATCATCATATTTATCACGAATCATGTTTGCTCAGCACAGCTGTGACACTCTGCTGTGTGCCTGCGAATGAATGATTGAGAGCCACGTTGGTAGGTGTTGAATCCAAGGAAGCTGTTAGTATATTTTGTGCAAACAACTTGGCCGCTGGGTTGGTACGAATGCGACTTGCCCAGCTCATTTGACAGATCCTCCAGCAACCACGCCCTTCGTTCCGCTCGGCAGCCACTGGAACTGGTGCCCAAGGGCGATCCCATCCTCCATCACCGCTCAACAAAATAGGCTCCCAATCTTTTGCCTCAAGTACAGTATCAAGAATCGGCGTGACATGACCGAAATCTTCATCGTACCAGAACTTGAAGTCCTCAGGTTCGAAATTTTCGACGATGGGATGTCCGGTATCGCGAGAAACAAAATGGCGAGCCCCCATGCCCGCAGGAAGAACTTTCACTTTGTAATTTCCAATACGATGAGTGCCTAACGGAAGTGGCATCAGAACAGCGGTAGCTCCCTGTGCGACAGCTTTATTGATCTCGTCTGGGTAAATCAAGTAACGAGAAAAATCTGTGATTAGGATCGTGTCGGCATCGTTCAGTGTAACAGCGGATTTGATTTCTAACGAACGTAGCAATTCTTTTCCTGAGTCTGAGTCTCCGACAAGGTAAACTGAGCCGAAAAATTCTTTCGAGCGTGGGAAGACTCCGAGATTTAACGAGGTGTCGTGCACAGGAATACCTTGAGAATCGAGCAGTGTTGCTGCCACGGTAATATTGGTTCGATCTAAAATTTCTGGTAGAAGAATTTCAATTATCCCTTGAGGAACTGGAGCGCAGCGGGCCGGACTGGCATTAAATATTCCTGATGCTAACGACTTTCCATCTTGGACGATTTCATAATCAAGTGTGTAGCCTGCTGGAACCTCATCGAGATCGTTGGCGAGCCAAAGTTCAACTTGAATCGTCTCGCCTGAAAATCCTGTGGTCCGGTCTGAACGCAGCGATAGCGCAAGAGGTGCTAGGGCGTCACGATAGGTAAACCATGCTTTTTTGGGGATACGATTCACGTCCATAATCGTCTTCATCCATCCTGCAGGCCAAGCGTCGATGAACAAGTGAATGGCGAAGGTATTCATACCGGGCAGGCGGCGGAAGGCCTCCGTCATGAGGCGCGTGATCCAATCTTGATGACGTTGGCTAGCTTCGATCCACTGATTAAGGTTGTTAGGAGTTGGATACCAGAGGAAGTGAAAATTCATCGACTGCGCTTTGGGGATCACCGAGGGGTTCCACGCAATATCGGACGAACTGGGCAACCAGTTCTTAGGGTACGACTGCTGCATCACCTCTAACGAGTCTAAACCTTCTGATCCGAATTCACCGCAGCCGAAATGCCAGCCAGTCTTTACCGGCATCCATTTGCCGTGGTGCAGGCTTCCGAGGTCGATGCCGTGACCGATGTACCAACCGCAGTAACAATGGTTGTCCTGCATGCCTTCTGGGACTGGTGGATCGTAGTCACCGTCCACGCATTTGATGACGCGCTCAGGATTTTCTCGGTGGATCATCTTGGAGGCGATTTCAAAAAACAGTTCCATATCGTCTCGCTGCATAAAGCGGTGAGGCTTGGCACGGGCGGCAGGGAATGGCTCGTTGATGAAAGAAACGAGCACGTTGCTCGGGTGCGAGCGTACGAGGCGCTCCATCGCGACGGCTTGTCGGACGCATTCGAGAAATTGGTTGCGCCGGATGGAGCCGAACAACGGCATATCAGTTTGTAACATCAGTCCCAAGCGATCGCATGCTTCATAAACCTCTCGCTGCACGGGATGCTGCGTGAGGCGTAAGAAATTTAAATTGGTGAGCTTGGCTAACAGAATGTCATCATGCAGTTGGTCGGTGTCTCCACGGTAAACGCAGAGGTCAAGATTTCCCATGGTGTTGGCACCACGCAGGCAGATTTCTCGGCCATTTAGACGAAATTTTCCTTTTGGTGTCGAGTTTTCGTCTTGTTCGAAGCGACGCATACCGAATTGCCGTTGCGCTGCATCTAACATTTCGCCTGCAGCATCGACCAATTTGACTTGAGCTTGATAGAGCCATGGCGTTTCCAGATCCCAAAGTTTGGCATCTGGAATTGGCAGGGTGATAGATAGGTAGTTCCGGCCTGGTCCCATCAATGACGGTTCGGATTCTGGAGTGCCGTGGTCGAGGTCACCAAAGCCGCGTACCCACTCGCCATTAGCGCTGTGGAAATGCTCGTGATGCACTTGTAAGTGGAAATTTTGACCATGGATTGAAACGAGAAGGGCGATTGCTTCGCTTGGATTTGATCCCGAGTTTTGCACCTCGACATTAACCTCGACCGCGTCGAGTGATGGCAAGGGTCTTAGATAGAGATCGGTGATTGCCAAGCGTGAACGTGCTTCAAAACGGACACCTTGCCAGATCCCCATGCCAGGTGGGCAGTGGTGCCAGCCTTCCTCTGGGTCATCGTAGCCAAGCCCAGTCGCGGCGTAAACTTTGTCGCCGTCCGTGTCTCCGTCTGAGAATGCCTGACCTAACATGGTAAAATCATTTTCAACACGCACTAACAGAATATTTCCTTGTCGCCGAGCGACGTTGGTAACATCGAATTCAAACGGCTCGAAAAAACCTTCATGGGTTCCTAGGCAAACGTCATTCAGATAGACTTGGCAACGGTAGTCGACCGCGTCTAGGCAGATGACTTGTCGATCGAGTGAAAACATTTTTTCTGCCAAATCGAAATCGGCACGATAAAGGGTGGTGGCCACACCCAGTGGTGGTCCGTAGTGAGGAATTTGGACTGAGTCCCATGCGCCAGCACCATTTAGCACCTTGGCAAAACACGCGCGATCTTCCGGCGTCTCAATACGCCACTGGAAGTTTTGCATTTTATAGACTTCACGAGTCGAGGGAAGGGGAGGCGCGAGATCTAACAAGAACGGATGCATCTGTGTTCGCAACTTCATGAGTGCATCGCGCAGTTGCTCGTTTGTCGTGATCTTTGCTGCACTTAAGCGCGGAGATTTCCTTGGACCGGGTGTGAGCGGAAGCAATGTGGTGTTTCTCGCTACCGTGGCGGGTAGTTGCATGCCAGAACGCCCTTGCGCAACGAGTTCCGTGGCGATAGCTGCAAATTGGTCGATATTGGATGATTTTTGGATCATGAAATTATATTTTCCGGGAAGAATTTTTTCCAAGAAATTTCTCGGAAGGTGGTTGGAAAGAGGTGTCTCCACCGAGTCGGCACCAGTGGCGATAGAGGAGGATGCACATGAAAAATCCGATCAGGGTGAAGGAGCCGCACCAAATATAAATAAAGCGATAGTCCTTTACCCATTCTAGCAACCGACCACACAACACAGGTGCTAGCGCCACTCCGGCAAATCCAAAGATTTGATTGGCCGTGAAAAACTGACCATATTTTTCGCTCGGTAAGAGTCTCGGCAAGATTGCTAGGTAAGCTCCCATGTAGATTGCTTGTGCTACAAAGTTAGTGATTAACCAAAAGGTGAAACTCTTCTCGTTGTGGACGAATGCAAAGTTGGCAAAAAAAGTTAGGCTGGTGAGTAACATTCCTAACATACCAATCCTTAGCGGGTGAAATCGATCGACCAGAGGCCCCACGAGAAAAAATACTGGTACCTGCACCAGAGAGCACCATCCACGCGCCTCACCGAAGGCTGTTAGGCTTAATCCTAGCGTCGGTGCATACCCCGCAGCTTGCCCGGGTTTGGTGCCAAAAAACACCAGAAACGTCCAGAGCGGCACGATGGAGCACCAAAAACAAAACGCCAGTGAGTAGGTCTTTAAATAAAAGGAATTGCTGAAGCATTCGGTGAAGTAACTCTTCGTTGTTTCCAAGAATCCGAGCTTAGGGGTAGGCTCTGGATATTCGCCCTCTTTTACTTTCCAGATCATTAGAAAAAACGAGACACCGTAAAGAACCGCTGCCGTGATATAAATCAACGCGGTGTGCGTTTCGGCATGGCCGAACATGTAGCGGTGAAAAACAAAGGCTCCAAGTGCGCCGACGGCACGGTAACACCCGACAAATCGCCCCATGACTTCTTTCGGAATCACATCGACGAACAGGAATTGATAGACCTGCATGATGTAGGTGTTGGCAACCACGAAGACCGCCATGCAACCACCCAGCCAACCGATTTTCAGAGCGGCTAACGACTGTGCACCGGTCCATTTACCGAGAATCTCTGCGATGGGTGTGGCGAGTCCGAGACCGAGGAGCGCCACAATCACGAGAGGGGTACTGGCAAGTAAGAACGGTCGACGCCGACCTAGCTTGCCTCGGTGTCGGTCACTCTGAATTCCGATCACCGGGTTGAGTAGGATTCCTAAAACTGCTGGCAAGCTACCCGCGATGAATCCGATCAAAGTGTCCGATGCCGTCGCCCAGCGCAATTGGAGTGGCACGAGAGAGGTCGGCAACTGCTCCATAATTTGCAGGCAAAGATCGCCCAGCAGCATCCAGAACATCACGGTCAATAAAGCCCCCGGGGTGTAAATCAGGGTTCCGACTTTATAAATTGGACCGCCTTTGTCGGTTGTCGTGGGTGGGGTCCTCTGGGAACTCAGGTCTGGCATTGGAAATTGATAATTTGAATCACTTAATGTAATGAACGACAGGCAACCTTTTTGGATCATTGGCAATGATAAGTCAACGATTCATTTTTTATTGATTCCGAAAATATAACAATGTAGCTTTTTTTATGAAGATGTCTCTCGACGATGTGGCCCGCGAGGCTGGAGTTTCACGGGCAACGGTATCCCGCGTGGTGAATGGTAGCCCCAGTGTGGACGCCAAGACGGTTGCCGCGGTTCGACAGACGATGGATCGTATGGGGTACGTGCGTCCTGCCGTTCGCCCTGGGCCTCGACCGCGGATTTCTCATCCATCGCAATTGCGAGTGGGCGCCATCGCGCTGGTGATCATCGGCGGAAGCCGGAATTTAATGCAGGAACCAACAATGGCTTTGGTGATCGACCGAATTCAAGTCGCTTGTCGTAAGAGACAAGTGAATCTAATTTTGGAGCAAATGGACTCGCCAGATCAGGTACCACATTGCGTGCAGAATCGGCAGGTGGATGGCGCGTTGATCATGGTTTCCGGCAGACCGGATTATCTTCGTGCTTGCATTCACAAGGTCGCTGGCTTGGTGCCGGTGGTGCATTTCTTTGCGCCAGGACACCCCGTTTCTGGCGTTGACCACGTCAGCGTCAACGATGTGGCGATCGGTTCTCTTGCGTTTCACACGCTTAAGGACGCCGGCTGCAAGTCATTTGTGGTGATGTCAAACCAAGAGTCGTTTCTTGAGGCTTTGCTGGTGCGCGGGCGAGCATTTTTGGATCGAGTAGCGGTCGAGGGATTGGCCGGAACTGCCTACATTATGGCTGCAGGAAATACTGATATTGGTCGGTTCTGGCCAATGCCGCTAACCGTTATCGATAAACCAGAGGCGCTGGTGGAGCGGCTTCGTGTGCAAGCGACCGCGGGTCCGGTGGGGTTGTTTGTGACTTTGGAAACCCAGGTGCGTCCTATCCACCAAGCTCTTGAGCGACACGGCCTCATTTCATCCGGTGCGGTTCGCATGATTGTTGCGGGGTCTACGCCGTTTTATGTTGAGGATCTGTCTCCCGCACCCCAGTTGATTTCTCTTGAATTTGGTGAAATCATCAACATCGCCGTCGAGCGCTTGATTCACCGCGCGGTGAGCCTTCCCGCCGGGGTGCTAACCTTCCTGATTCCACCAAAGCTAGTGATTCCAGTTTAAAATAAAACTTCTGGAGGTTTTGGTGAATATTTTTAAATAAAATGGGTTTGAATTGCGTTATTCAATGTTACATTGCTGATTTAATTTGAAAATTTGATTGACGTATTGCAAGGTTCGAGTCTATGCATGGGCAGATGAAAGCAAAACCCCACGCCCCTTCGATTCAAAAACTTGGACTCCTTGCCATTTACGCAGCTTTTTCCCTAAATGCATCCGCGGACACCTTCACTTACAGTAACTCAGCCAGCACCAACACGGACTGGAGCGCTAGCACGAACTGGAGTGCGACACCCGTCAGCGCGGCTACCACCACGTTATCATTTGCCGCCACGCAAGCCCCAGGGATTAATACGATATCGAACAACGACATCAGTGGGAATTTTCTGCTGAATTCTCTGAGCTTTACCAACGTTGGACCAGTCGCGGCAGCCTCGAGCACGACTCCGACGCTGAGGATTCAGGGTAACGCCCTAGAATTTGTGAGTAATGGAGTGACTGCTCCAACGTTGTTATTGAGCGGCACGGCTGCGGCTTTGTCGAAACCAACGATCGCCAATAACATCGTTCTAACTAACAACCTCGCCGTCAGTTCGGTAACGAACCAAGTCGCAACACTATCGGGCGTCATTAGCGGGGCGGGCACGCTTACCAAGAATACCGGCACTTCGACACTGGTGCTCAGCAACACCGCGAATAGTTTCAGTGGTGCAGTGACGGTCGCTAACGGCACCATCAGTGCAGCAAATATTGGTAATACGGGCTCGAACAGTGCCTTGGGGACGAACGGAACCATCACGGTCGGTGGCGGTGGAAACTCAGGCACGCTCAGTTGGACAGGCACCACTGAGACCACCAACAAGGTCATCGAGATGGGTGGGTCTACGGGCGGTGCCACCATCAGCGCGAGTGGCTCGTCTCAAACGCTAACTATTTCATCGAACCTTACCACCGGTAGCAGTACCTCTAACCGTGAGTTCACGCTCGGTGGTGGTGGAAACATTGTTTTCAATGGCTCCATCGGCAATGGCACTGGCGTAAGTGGCGGGGTAATTAGTCTAACTAAAAGTGGCGGTGGTAATGCAACCCTCGGTAATGCAACGAACGCCTTCAGTGGAGCGGTTGTGATTAAAAACGGCACTGTAATCGTTTCTGCAGTGGGAAATACGGGTGCTGCCAGTTACCTTGGAAAGGTTGGAACTGTCAGTTTCGGTAACAACACTGATACTGGTTCGCTCAGGTTGCTGGGTTCGGTGGCGGAGACCTCGGACAAGATCATTAATCTGGCAGGGACCACGGGTGGAGCGACAATCGTAGCGCAAGGCGGGGCAGTCACGACGTTCAATTCTGCTCTGGGAGTAACCGGGGTAGGGACGAAAAATCTAACGTTTTCTAGCAGCGCCGGTAATGCCGGCATCGGGATTAACTTCAATGGCTTGATCGCCGATGGTACAGCGGGTGGAGCTTCTGTAATATCCGTGAGAGCAAATGGCAGTGGCAGTGGTAATTTCTCGCTTGGAAATACCGCCAACTCTTTCACAGGTAGCGTAACGATCGATGGCAATATTGTGGATAAAACAACCATCCTCTCCGCTGGAGTCATCGGCACAAGCGGTGCAAACAGTAGCCTCGGTAAGTCGGGGACTATTCAAATCGGAAGTGGTGTAGCAGGATCAAACAACATCCTTGCATACACAGGTGCCGGTGAAACGACATCCAAGGTGATTAATCTAGCAGGTGCTGGAAATGGAGGTGTCAGCCAAGCAGGAACCGGAGTGATCAAATACACAAGCGCAATGACGGCGACAGGTACAGGCATTAAAAACTTCATTCTTGGCGGGTCGAGTGCTGGTACAGGCGAGTTTGCAGGTGTCATTTCGAATGGCAGCGGTACGACTCAAGTCTACAAAGATGGCACCGGCAGTTGGGCGCTATCCGCTTCTAACACCCACACGGGCGGTACAGTGGTCACGCAAGGAATTCTGAGCATCGCCAACTCAAATGCACTTGGAAGTTCTGGCACGGTGCGGATTAGTAACGGGACCTTGCAGTGGGGCACAGGTATCACCACGGACATTTCTAGTAGATTTACCCTCACTGGAGGAAGCTACGGTACAATCGACACCAACAGTAACAACGTCACGTTTGCCAACGCCGTGGTGAGTACGCTCAGCACGGATCCAACACCGGTGCAGTCGGGTGGATTGATCAAAACAGGATCGGGTAGCTTGACGCTCTCTGGGGCTAACACCTACACGGGCCAAACATCGGTGAACGCAGGGAAATTAGTTATCAATGGATCGACTTCTACCGGCCAGCTCACCGTTGCGGCAGGGGCGACTCTGGGTGGATCAGGTACGGTCGGATCTTCGGCAACCATCAGTGGAATTCACGCGCCAGGTAATTCTCCTGGCATCCAAACATTTTCCAACAATGTGGCCTACCAGACCGGTGCAAGTGTGGAATGGGAGCTTAATGGAAATTCCGCCACACAAGCCTCACCCACAGCACTTTTTGACCAGATTGTGGTAAATGGAAATCTCGACTTCGCTGGAACCACCACACTGAACTTGTCATTTATCGCGAGTGGTAGCGCCGTGGCCTGGTCCAATGCCTTCTGGAACGCCAGTCACACCGGAAGTAATGGATGGTTGCTGTTCGACGTTGCTGGAACCACCACAAACTTTTCAAATCTCTCCCTCTCGACGGCGAACTGGGCGGATAGCGCAGGCAACCTATTTAATACAACTCGCGGAACTTTTTCGTTTGGTTTGGAACAAGTCGGACAGGATATCTATCTCAGTTACACGGCCGTTCCGGAGACAAGCGCTGCCCTTATTGGTGGATTGGGCGCTTTGTTCCTCCTGCGTCGTCGCCGTGCTTG
>VFJU01000283.1 GCA_009885905.1 Verrucomicrobiota bacterium | reverse complement strand
TTTGAATCGAACGGATCACCTCGGTCTGAACGCGGCAGTTTTCCAAGCGTACGTTGGTGGCAAGCTCCATCAGCGTCGTGAAGGCCGTCGTCGGGTTTAATGTCGGCTTTGTACCCCCGAAGTAGTCGAGGAGGTCCTGGTACCCGGCAGGGAAAGTGGCGTCCACGAGGCCGTTGGTGCTATTGAATTTTTTCATCGGCCACCACGACATGCCGATGCCCTGACCGCGGAGCAGTTCGACCATTTTGGTGAAATGGTCGTTGCTGTTTTCGCCATGCTCGCCGCACCAGATCGGACGGTTCTGGGCGGTCCGCAGATCGAGCACCCATTGGATTTCCGACGGGGACTCGGCGGAGGACCAGTATTTGTGAAACACATAAACCATTTGAGGATCCCACGCGGGAGTGAGGCCGTTGTAGTCGTTGCTATATGAATTTCCCTCGATGAAGAGGATGTGGTTGTCGCCGTTCGCGCGAATCGTATCGGTGATGCGGCCGTAGAGCGTGCGCAAGAGTGTGCCTCCAGGAAGGTCCCAAGCGGGTTCATTGATCAAATCGTAACCGGCGACCCATGGCTGGTTTTTGTATCGCTCGGAAATCCGTTGCCAGAGGCGCACGGTCTTGTCCTGATTCGCAACGCTGTCCCATAGCGAGGGACGGGTGTTATCATAGTCGCTGATTGCATTGTTACTCTGCCCTCCGGGAGCGGCGTGGAGGTCGATGATGGCGTAAATGCCCGCCGCTGCACACCAGGAGATGACGTTATCTAGCAGAAGAAGTCCCTGCTCGTTCCATTCGTCGGGCGTGTCACGGTTGACAAAATATTCATAGTGCAACGGCAGGCGAACTGCATTGAAGCCCCAATTTTTCACTTGGGTGACATCGGCCT
Organism: Verrucomicrobiota bacterium; assembly: GCA_009885905.1. GTDB lineage: Bacteria > Verrucomicrobiota > Verrucomicrobiia > Verrucomicrobiales > Akkermansiaceae > Luteolibacter. Next base: position 3,215 of record VFJU01000283.1, on the reverse strand, counting down.
GGGTGACGTGGTTGGCCAGCCAAGCGTCGTAGAAAGTTTTCACATTGGCCGGACCTACGAGGGTGGTCAGCTTTTGTTTCCAGAAATGCTGGGCGGGGGCTTGGGCGGTTGAGTTCAGCAGGTAGCCCTCCATGACCATCCAATTGCCGAAGTTGACCGCATTGAGGATGACTTCCTGGTTGTTGGAACTGTTAACGACCCGAGTGCCGCTGACTTGCAACATCTGGCCCAGCATCTGACTGGGCAGCAGGCCAAGCAGAAGTGCAAATGGAACCACAAAAAATTGCATATTATCCAATTATCCCAACTTCACCTTAGACGATATAGTCCGAAGTGACTAGTAGGCACGTTGATCGCGGCTTGTGCAAGCAAGCCTTCGGTGTTTATTTGGATGATCTCCTTGAATGTGTCACGTCCAGTGTGCTTCGTTTTTCTCGTCTTCGTGAGCGGGATTTCCCCTCGTATCGTGGCCGGAGAGCTGCCCTTCAAGAGTGTCCACGAACTGCGTGCACTGCCTAACGATGAAAATCTTCACCTCGAGGCAAGAACGTCCGGCGTCATCAATCACATCAGCAACAATCAAACAGAAATCGCCATTCAAGATGGTAACTCCGCCCTCTGGTCCTTGATGCACGTGAACCGTGCCCGCGACCTCAAACTGGGACAGAAAGTCAACATCGGTGGCTACCTTCAAAAAGGCAAGTTTGCTCCCGATTTCGTCGTCAAGACGCTCGATGTCACCGGAGAGCCTGGCCTGCCGGAACCCGAAAATGTCACCGGTAGCCAACTTCTCAACGGTGCTTATGATTGCCGCTTCGTCAAGCTCACGGGCATCGTAAGAGCCATCGTTCCTTGGTCGGGCCTAGGGAACACCCACGCCATCATGCATTTGGATGCCATGGGCACCCGGGTGCTCGTCCTTACCCCTAGCGACCAGTTCAAGCGCCTCAGTCAACTGGTAGACGGTGTCGTGCGAGTGTGCGGTATCAATGCGGTGGCGGTGAATGACAGCGGACAAGTCCTCACCGCCCAAATGCGCGTTACCAATCCGGAGTTTATTGAGATTATTAAGCAGCCACGAGACGTCGCGACACTGCCGCTCACACCCTTAAATGGATTGTTAGGATACCCAGTCAATGCCCCTCCCGGTCACCGGGTGCGCACCCGTGGGACGGTCACCAATTCTCAAAAAGGCGAGTCTATTCAAATTCAAGATGCGAACCACGGCGTCCGAGTCTGGACCATACCCGGAGCCCAGTCCCCAGCGCTCAACTCATTCGTCGAGGTGCTCGGATTTCCCATGCCGGGTCCTTTCAGCCCGACACTGGAAGACGGTCAGTTCAAAATCATCGGTGCCAGTACCGCCCTTGAACCCGCCGTGATGAAGACCGCACGCGCCGCATTGGAGCATGAAGGACAGCTCGTCCGAGTGACCGGGCGCTTGATCGAAGCCCAAATCGATGTCAGTCCGGCCCGACTTTTGTTGAAGGACGATAAATTTCTTTTCGCTGCGGAATTCGCCGGAAGTATTCCTCGTGATTCACTGCCCGCCAGCCCGGGTGCCATCATCACTGTCAGCGGGATTGCCGAAGGTTCGGTCGGCTCGCCACAACAAGAAGAGGGGTATCTGAAAGCGCGCGACTTATCGATTCATGTGCGAAATTTGGCGGATATCCAGGTCCTCGAACCAGCGCCTTGGTGGACGCCTCTGCGCCTTGCAATGGCGCTCGCTGCGACCGGATCGGTGCTGGTCACGGTGGTGTTCTTCGCAGGTCTGCTTACTCGTAAAAACAGATATCTCGTCGCAGCGGAATCTGAACTGCTCACCGCCAAGGACGCGCTGGCCAAACGAGTGGAAACCCGTACCGACCAACTCCAAGCCCAGCTTTCCGCCCGCCGCGACGAATTTGCAGACTACTCGGCAGTGACGGCCGAGCGCAACCGCCTTGCCCGCGATTTGCATGACTCACTGGAGCAGACGCTCGCCGGTGCTGCCCTGCGAATGGATGCCGCCAATGAACTGCTTCCAGCGACTGCGGCCACTGACTTGGACCCTGCTCGTAGGCAAATGGAGAAAGCCGCCGAATTGCTGCGCGTGAGCCAGATTCAAGTCCGCCGCACGGTATGGGGGTTGCGCAGCCTCGCCCTGGAAAAACTGACTCTGGTAGATGCTCTGCGAGAGTCCGTTCGATTGCTAACGGAAGATACAGGCATCGCCACCACCCTCGATCTCTTCGACGGTGACACCAAACTTACACACCAGCAAGAAAGTGAGATTTTACACATCACCCAGGAAGCCGTCGCTAACGTCCTAAAACACGCCCGGGCCACCACCCTAGAGGTCACCCTGTTGCATGTTGACCCGCTGATCACTCTAACAGTCAAAGACAACGGCCAAGGATTCGATCCCGCCTCCAGGCCGGTCGACAGCGGCAGACCCCACTACGGCCAACAAGACATCAACGAGCGGGTCCAACTGCTTGGAGCCACCCTGAACGTGAACTCGGTAGTGGGTTCCGGCACCTGCGTCGAGGTGGTACTCCGTCATTCCGTCTGAAAAATTATTCTAACACCATGATCCGTATTCTCATCGCCGATGATCACGAACTCTTCCGCGAAGGCCTGCGGGTCGTGCTCGACCTGCGCCCAGACTTCGAGGTGGTCGCGGAGGCGGCCAATGTCGCGGAAACCATCGCTGCCCACGCCCAGCACCTACCCGATGTCACCTTGCTGGATCTTCAGATGCCTGATGGCACCGGAATCGAAGCCTTGAAAATCATCCGCAAGAGTCAACCCGCTGCACGGGTTTTGATGCTGACCACCTATGACGGTGACGAAGACATCCACCGCGCCATGGCAGCCGGGGCGAGTGGTTATCTTTTAAAAAGCATCCCTAGCAAACAACTTGAAGCCGCCGTTCGCGCGGTGATCGAAGGTCGCCAATACCTGCCTCCCGCCGTCAAGGAGCGCCTCGCCGAGCGTGCCGCCTTCCAAGCGCTGACCGCCAGGGAGGTGGAGGTCCTCGCTTTGATTGCCCGAGGACTGTCTAACAAAGACATCGCCCGCGTCCTCGCCGCCAGCGAATTCACCGTCAAGGCGCATGTCCGAAACGTCCTCGCAAAGCTCGGCGTGGAGACCCGCACCGAGGCGGCAATCCTTGCTGTCCAACGTGGCTTGGTACAAATCTAACAAGCATGCACGATTAAACAAATAAG
>VFJU01000546.1 GCA_009885905.1 Verrucomicrobiota bacterium | reverse complement strand
CCAAGCCCTTTACCGGCCTACCGAAGTGAGTCTGCAATTCATTCGTTGGCTACGAGTAGGCCTCACGCGCCCGACCTGCTACAGGCGGGCTATCGAACAGCTCCGCCCCCTGATGCTCGCTTATATATAGAATGTTAGACGACAGGGTTGAGTGTCCCTCCTCGAGCGGCTTTGAAATTAAACTAAAAAACACAGCCACCCCGTAGGATGGCTGTGTTGGTGATTTCCATTACACTATTATTCGCCGAGAACTGAGTCGAAGCGGAAGAACTGTTTGCCGGGGAATTGGCTTTGGTCGAGTTCCAGGGACAATTCGCCAGCAGAGTCCCAGTTTTCAAGGTCGCTGGATTTTTCCACAGGGAGTCTGAGGGTGACTTTATTGTTGGCAGCACGGACGAGGAGGTTGCCGTTCCCGCGCAGGTCTTGGATGCTGGTGGCGGTGTAGAGGTTGAACCTCGAAGGATCGGCAACCACGGCGTCTTCTCCGCGTTGTTGCGTGGCGGTGAGGACGGTTTGGAGGTTGTTCGGTGTGCGAGGATCGAGGCCGAAGAGCACGTTGGCAAACTCGCTGCTGTCGTTCACACCGTCGGCATCGCTATCGGCGATGGTTGTGGAGGTGCCGGAAACGAATTCGCGCCAATCGTTGAGGCCGTCGGAATCAGCATCCGATTCGGCGGTGTTGCTGGGTGTGCCGACGGTGACGGCTTTGGCATCGGTTGAGCTGATCGGCTGGATTTTCCACTCGTTGCCGGTGCGCTCTCTGAAGTAGAATTTCGCATCGACGCTGCTGTGGGTAAAGGTGACATCGAGGTAGCCGCGATTAGAGAGGTTCGCGAACTTCATGCCTGGGCTGTAGCCGAGGAAGAGGTCTCGCAGGACGGAATCTTGGCCGGGGAAATATTTCTCAATTCCAGGGGAAGAAACGCCAGGGGTGGCGAGTTCGATGCCTGCGACGGTGCCTTGTGGAGCGAGGCCAGATCCGGTGGGTGACATGGTTTTGAGTTGGTTGACCCAGGCGTTGTGCGTGTCTCCGGCGAAGACGACGAGCTTTTTACTGTAGGCCAAGGCGGTTTGGAGGATGGTCTCGCGCTCCTTGCCGTAGCCGTCCCAAGCATCAGAATTGTAGGGCAGCGGAGTGGCGTTGTTATAGACAGCCTGCTCGGTCGGTGTGAGCGGATAGCCGTTGGCGAGTTTGAAAATGGGTGTGGCGTATTTCGTCACGGTGGCGGGATTGACACTGTCGGTCGCCAGTTCGATGAGCAGCTCGGCGGGCATGGTCACGTTGCCCATGAGCACTTGCTGACCGAGGACTTGGTAGGTGGCGTTGGATGAGACCATTTGCCCCTGAAGCCATGCGAGTTGGGTGGCACCGAGCAGGTTGCGGTTTCCTCCGTACATCGCCGATACGTTAGCGAAGACCATTTCATTGAAAACGATAGGCCCGAGTGCGGTGCTGAAGGCAGTGATGCCGACCACATCGGTGGAGCTGGAGGGCGGGGTAAGTTGGTAGTTGATGGCGTACCCCCCGGTGAGTGCTGGATCGCTGAGGATCTGCATGATGCGGGCGCCGACTTCTGCGTTGGTGGGAGCGAGTTCCAACTGCTTGTCGCGGGCGACGAGGCGAGTTTCTAGGATGTGGAGGTCTAGCAAGTTACCGAAGTTGTAGGTCGTGTAGGCTTCCTTGCGGTTGCCGCTGGCGGGCTCGCGCACGGGGTTCCACTCGTAGTAGGCTTGGAGTGCTGCGGCCACTCGATCATCCCACGAACCTTCGGTGGCGGGGGTGTGGTTTTGCGCTCCAGTGGCGTAGGCATCATTGGCGGTTTCGTGGTCATCCCAAATGCAGATCAGCGGCGCTGAGGCACGTGCAGTTTGCAGGCTGGGCTGGCGGTTGTACTGAGCGTGGCGCAGGCGGTAGTCGCTGAGAGAAACGCATTCTTTCTCTGGCTCGAAACCGAATTTTGCGAAGTTGTCCTCGGCTGCGACGTAGCCACCTTTGGCGTATTCGTAAATGTAGTCGCCGACGTGGATGAGCGCGTCGTAATCGCCGACGTGTGCGGCTTTGGCGTAAGCATCGAAGTATTCGGCGGTGATGTTGGCGCAGCTAAATACTGCAAATCTAGCTTGGCTGGTAGACGCGCCGGGAAGTGTCTTGGTTTTTCCGACTGGGGAAACGATGCCGCCATTCACGCTGAAGCGAAAATAGTAGGTCGTGTTTGCGGTGAGATCGCCTGGGATGACCTTGACGGTGTAGTCTTTGGCGGAGTCCGCATTCACGGTTCCGCTTGCTTGGGTAGAATCGAAGCTGGATGACGTGGAGAGCTCCCAACTAACGGAAACGGGATTGGCATCCGCAGGTGTGACGCGCGTCCAGAGTACAATGGAGTCGGCCATAGGAGCGCCAGAGGCGACGCCGTGGACGAAGGCGGGCTCCGCCGCGAGAGCGAAGGAGCATGTGGTAATGATGGTGGTTACGGTGATGAATAATTTCATAGGCAACCCAACATCGTTGACCCGCTGTGAATACACGATGGTGTTGATGTGACAATGTCGTCAATTCGGCAAATCATAAAATTATAAGAGACAGAAATAATCAAAATATTCTTGCGCTCGGGTTTGGGCTTCTCAAACCCAAACGACCGACTCGCACGGGTAACGACGTAATGGAAACAGCCTTTAGTCCCTGTATGAAAATAACTTGATACCTACATGGGCAGTGTCTGGGGCGGCATCGCTCTGATACTTGCCTCTGACTTTTCTTGAAAGCGGTGACTGGAGTGACGTCGTGTTTGACGTTTCAGAATTTGCGCGTTAAGCGTGACATCATTTTATGATACGCGATGTCGTCCAATACGGTCACCCAGTTCTCCGCCAACGTTGTCGTCCCGT